>CAVZNE010000175.1:0-10247 GCA_963776445.1 Terriglobales bacterium | reverse complement strand
AAAGCGTAGTTCTCCATATTCAGCGTGTCAATGGGTTTCTTCCCGCCGGATCGCTTCCAGCATCCTCCGGTCTTCCTCGCTCAGCGCCGCGTGCTCCAGCAGATCGGGGCGGTTGGCCAGCGTCTTGCGCAACTGCTGCTCGCGCCGCCAGCGGCGAATCTGCTGGTGGTCGCCGTTCAGCAGCACCTCGGGCGCGCGCACTCCGCCAAACTCCGCGGGCCGCGTGTAGTGCGGATAATCCAGCAACCCTCCCGCGCCGTGCTGCGAGCGCGGAACCCCTTCCACATCCGTATCGATCTCGGCGTCGGCCACGCCAAAGCTCTCGAACTCGCTTGAAGCCTCGTTGCCCAGCACGCCGGGAATCAGCCGCATGGCCGCGTCCACCACCACCGCGGCGGCCAGTTCGCCTCCGCTCAGCACGTAGTCGCCAATCGACAATTCCATGTCGCAATAGAGCTGATTAATGCGCTCGTCCACGCCTTCGTACCGTCCGCAGATCAGCACCACGCGGTCCAGCTTGGCCAGCTCCCGCGCCATGGCCTGGGTAAACGTCTGCCCCTGCGCCGACATCAGAATCACGCGCGTGCGCGCCGGCGTCTCAGCGCCCTCCTGCGTCGTCGCAACGCGTTCGGCCTTGGGCTGCACGCCCAGCGAGGCCAGCGCCTCAGCCAGCGGCTCCGGCTTCAGCACCATGCCTTCGCCGCCGCCAAACGGACGGTCGTCCACGGTGCGGTGACGGTCGTGCGTAAAATCGCGCAGATCGTGCAGGTTCACCTCGATCAGTCCCTTGGTTTGCGCCCGCTGCACAACGCCGTTCTCGAAGATGCCGGCAAAAAGTCCCGGAAAGATGGTGACAATATCGAATCGCATACCTTCTCATCATAGTTGCGGAGATTTCCGTGTGCTTGCCGCGCCGTTGTGCTTTACTGTTGGCCAACGGATATGACTGACTTTGAAGTGTTGCTCAACCGCTGGCTTTCGGCCGGCGTCCTCGATGCGGAGGCTGCCGACCGCATCCGCGCCTATGAGACGGAGCAGGAACATCCTTCCGGCTTGCGCTGGCAGGGGCTGGTCGCGCTCATTCTCGGGGCACTGCTGCTGGCCGCAGGCGTGGTGCTGTTTGTCTCGGCCCATTGGGACCAGATCGGCCCCGGCTCGCGCTTTGCCGTGGTCATCGCCATGGTGACGCTCTTCCACCTGGGCGGAGCCTGCACGCGCAAGAGCTTCCGCAGCCTCTCTACCGCGCTGCACGGCGTGGGCACCGTCGCTACCGGCGCGGCCATTGCGCTGGTGGGCCAGATCTTCAATATCCAGGAGCACTGGCCGGCGGCTGTCCTGCTGTGGGCCATTGCCGCCCTGGTGGGCTGGTTCCTGCTGCACGACGAGGCCCAGGAGACGCTGGCGCTGCTCCTCGTCCCGGCCTGGCTCTTTTCGGAATTGTCGTTTTACGCGGACGGCCACATCGGCGAACACGTCTATCTGGGCCGCTTCCTGCTGGTTTGGGCCGTCCTTTATCTCACGTTCTTCCTCAGCTCCAAGCACAGAATCGTCCAGGGCATTCTTTTTGCGGCTGCCGCCATCGCCTCTGTCGTCGGCATTGTTCTCATGCTGAATAGCTGGCATTCTTGGTCGTCGAGCCAGACCTTCCTGTCCTTCCCGTTCCGCTTCTGGGGCTGGACGGCCATCGCCGCCTTGCCGCTCTTCTTCTCCATATTTCGGCTCTTCAAAAGCGCGGTTCCGGTGACGGCCGCCATTGCTTTTTCAATTGCGTTCCCCTGGTGCGTCCGGACCTGGACGCAAAGGTACGACTATGGCAACTTCCACTCCTCGTTTACCCGTACGGAGCCGAACCTTGCCGCCTACGCGCTGGTCGCGGCCTTCGCCGTTTTCCTCATCTGGTGGGGCGTGCGGCTGGCCTCGCGGGCGCTGGTCAACCTGGGCGTGGTGGGATTTGGCGTGGCGGTGGGCTGGTTCTACTTCAGCAACGTTTTTGACAAGGTGGGCCGTTCGCTGGGCCTCATCGGCCTGGGCATTCTCTTCCTGGCCGGCGGATGGGCGCTGGAAAAGGCTCGCCGCGGCCTGATGACCCGCATGGGGAAGACCGATGCCGAGGAGGCCCTATGAAGATCTCCAAGACTTCCATCGCACTGCTCGTCGTCCAGCTGGCGCTGGTCTCGTCGGTCGCCGCAAAGTATCTTTATCAGCGCTGGACCTGCCCGCGGGTCTGGGCGCGAGCTGAGGTTTTCGATCCAACGCTGCCGATGCGCGGCCGCTACCTGAGCCTGCAACTGGTGGTCGACGGATGCCGCAGCACGCTGCCCTCCGTCAAGCAGGCCCTGGTCCCCCGGAACTTCGACGGCTCGGCGAAGCGGGGCCCCTACTTTATTGCAGCGCCGCAACCCTTCCAGTTTTCAGCCCAACTCAAGGTGGAAGGCAACAAGCTGGCAGCGATCCGGATTGAGGATCCCGTGTACAACCCGGCGGGGATACAGGTCGATGCCTGGCCTGGCTCGTCCTGCGACGCCTTTCGCATTCATCAGCCGGTCGACTTCTACATCGCGGAGCAAGCGGTGCTGCCCACGCCTCTTCAGCCCAACCAGGAGTTGTGGGTCGAGGTCACGGTTCCGCGCAACGGCCCACCCCGGCCCATCCAACTAGCCCTTAAGCAGGACGGCGCGTGGAAGCCGCTGGCGTTTCAGTAATCGATATCTTCGAGATTTTTTCTGGAGGATTCAGGTCCGTGAGCCCTTCGGGAAGGGCCATCTCCACCCGTTTGGCGGCAATATCCAGGTTACGCAGGTAGCTCTTGGCAAAGGGAACCAGCACTTCGCCCGCCGCGCCGCGCACCACTAGCAGAGCCACCGGCCCGGCCGTCCGGTCCACGTCTTCAATTTCGCCCACGACAACCGGAGCCGCTCCGGCCACATCGACCAAAGAGCAGCCGATCAGGTCGGCGATATAAACCTCGTCGTCGCTCAGCGGGGCGCGCTCCGCAAAGGGAATTGCCACAACCAGCCCGGCCAGCGTCTCCGCCGCGGTGATCGAATCCACTCCGGCAAAGTGCAGCACCACGCTGCCTTTGTGCAGCCAGTGGTCGACGAGCGTGACTTCGCGCGGGGCAGCCTCTTTGGCCTGACCCGGAGCTGCTTTCGTACCCGCAGCGGTAGCGCCCAGCAGCCAGAGCTGCCGTCGTTCGGCAAATTTTTCAGGAAAATCGGTGAGAATTTCGGCGAGAACTTCGCCTTTGCGCCCCTGCGGGCGACGAATCCGCGCCAGCCAGACCCATTCTTCAGCTGCCGTCATTCCCGCCTCCGGGTCGCGCCGGATGCTTGAGCAACCGCCGTGGTTCTAGGCTTCTTCGTCTTCTTCCAGGATGTCGAGCGTGTAGCGATGGTGCAACTTCATGCTCACGGCGCCCAAAATGGTGCGTACCGAACGAGCGGTCCGCCCCTGCTTGCCGATCACCTTGCCCACGTCCTGCGGCGCAACGCGGAGCTTGAGAATCGTGTTTTCGTCCCGATCCACAGTCTCCACATCCACAGATGCGGGTTCATCCACCAGCGCCCGCGCAATTTCGCGGACCAGTTCGTCTACTGCAACCATGTCGAGTTGGGTCATGCACTTGCCCCTGACCGGATGGGTCCAGAAAATTAGCGACTTCTACGGTGCGCTGAATACTATCAGCACACACCCGCCGCCGTCAGCAATTGTGTGAGCGCCGGCCCGGAAGCCCGCGCACACCCAGGGGGAAGCAGCAGAAAAACGCTAGGCTGCGACGATATCCGCAACCGGCGCCGGAGCGGGGTTGTTCTTCAACAGCTTGGCGACGATGGGTGAAACCTGTGCGCCCACGCCGACCCAATAGGCGATCCGCTCGTGCTTCAGGGTCACGCTGGTCTGCTCGGTGCGGGGGTTGTAGGTGCCGACGATCTCGATCTCTCGGCCGTTGCGGGCGCGGTCCTTTTCAATGACCACGATGCGGTAGTAGGGCTGCTTGCGGGCGCCAAAACGCGCCAAACGAATCATCACCACGGCTATACGGTTCCTTTCAAAATCCAGTGCTCTGTTGCGGTCTTTAGGGGTTTAACCCAGCCGGCGGCAGCTTGTCGTAAGCGCGCCCTGCCGGACAATTCCGGACATGCAGCCAGGCAGGAACGCCCAGCCTCGCAAGACACAACACCTAAGTATCGCTGAAACTGCGCCTCGGAGCAAGTTGAGCCGGCCGTGCGGGCCAGGGAAGTGCGGGGAATAGGCGGAAATCCGGCTCGATTTTGCGCAAGGTGGAATGGCTGATTCCTGTTTTTGACGGGTCAGATTTCCACGCCGCTCGGCGCGGTGAACACCTCGTCGGCAATATTGCCCGTATTCAACACGCCTCCCGGCTCGAAGCAAAGGACTTCGGCTTCCTGGTCGGCACAGGTCCGATGTTCAATCCCGTGGGGGACGACGAGGCATTCGCCAGGCTCCAGGGTCACACTATGGTCTCTGAATTCAACGCGAAAACTCCCCTTGCAAACCAGAAAGAACTCGTCTTCGTCCTGATGATGGTGCCAGGGAAACTCGCCCAGTACTTTGATGATCTTGATTTCCTGGCCATTCAACCGCGCGATGACCTTGGGCCTCCAATGTTCGCTGAATAAGCTGAATTTTTCGGCCAGATTGATCTTGGTTGTCATGCTGCATGCTCCAGGGCGAAGGTTTTGGTCAAGAGTAGCAGGCTCGAATCCTGATGATGGGCTCACTTCGTCGAAAGATTTCGAAATCAGCGCACTTCCGATGCAGGCGCATCCCGCAACAACGGCGACCCAGGCTGTTACAGTCTCAACCAATTGTTGTGAATCGATTGCCGACTCCGAGTCATGGACTCGGCGGCAGCTTGGGGAACCTCTGAACAAGCGCCTGATTCAAGAAAACCGTCCCTCATGGGCTGAAGCCCGCGTTGATTATGCGGGATTTAGCGGCACGGCTGAAGCTGTGCCCTTTCAAAGAAGGACTTATTCAGAGCTTTCTTGGGTAGCAACTGAGAAACCCTGCTGCGGCAGGCTTGAGGCTTGCCTCGGGATCAAGAGGGTGGAGCGCAGCGCAACCCTGGGAGAGCGTCCCGATCGCGTTTTCCGAGTTCCGAAGGGCCGCGCTGTGCCTTTTCTGCGGCAGCGCAACCCCTTCATGCGATTGCCCTGCAATGTTCTCTCGTCTGCAAATCCACAGCGCTAAGACAAGTTAGGATTTCCCTGGGAGGGATTTCCCTATGAAGATCGGTTTTGTGGGATTGGGCAAGATGGGTACGCCCATGGCGCGGCTCCTGCTGGCTGCCGGGTATCAAGTGACAGTCTGGAACCGGACCCGCGCGCGGGCCGAGGCTCTGGCCGCCGAGGGCGCCGAAATCGCCGCCACTCCGGCCCAGGCCGCGCAAGCCGGCGAGGCCGTCCTCACCATGCTTTTCGACGATGCCGCAAACGAGGAAGTCCTGTTCGGCATCGACGGCCTGCTCGACGCGCTACCGCCCGCCGCTCTGCACATTTCCATGAGCACCATCAGCGTGGCGCTCAGCGAGCGCCTCACCGCGGAACACGCTCGCCGCCGCCAGTCTTTTGTCGCCGCGCCTGTATTCGGACGCCCCAATGTGGCCGAGCAGGGAAAGCTGTGGATCGTGGCCGCCGGCCCGGCCGACGCCATCGCCAAAGCCCGCCCGCTGCTTGAGCCTCTCTCCCGCGGCATCTCCGTCGTGGGTCCGGAGCCGCGCCAGGCCCATGCCGTCAAGCTGGGCGGCAACTTCCTTATCAGCGCCATGATCCACTCGCTCGGCGAGTCCTTTGTCTACGCAGCGGCGCAGGGCATCGAGCCGGAAACCTTTCTCGAAACCGTCAATAGCGCGCTCTTCCAGTCGCCGTTTTACGCCGCCTACGCCCAGGTGATGCTCCACCCGCCCCAGCAGCCCGGAGCAACCATGGCGCTGGGAGAAAAAGACCTGCATCTGCTTCAGGAGGCCGCGGCCAGCCGCCATGTGCGCCTCAGCCTGGCCGACAATCTGGCCGAGGTCTTTACCCAGGCCCGGCAAGACGGGCTGGCCGGCGAAGATTGGGCCGTGGGCCAGTACCGCATGGCGCAGCGCCGTGGCGTGCTTGGCTAAGGAATCTCTCAAAAAGTCGATCTTTTGAAAGGTACGGGCTTTAGCCAGTACATAGAACGCGCAAAATCATTGGGGCTTTAGCCCCTGCGGGAATGTTTGCCTTCAACATAGACTTCTGCAGTGCTTGACTACGTGTGGTTAATATAGGGGCATGAGTCTGAAGGAAAAGATCGTTTTCGTTACCGGAGCCAGCTCCGGAATCGGCGCGGCCACAGCACTGGCCTTTGCGGCTGAGGGCGCGCGGCTGCTGCTGGCGGCCCGGCGCGCCGGCAAACTGGCCGAAGTGGCTTCAGCCGCCCTGGAGAGCGGCGCTGCCGCCGTTCACTCCATAAGCCTTGATGTCCGCGACCGCCGCGCCGTGCAAAAGGCTATCGACGAGCTGCCCCCGGAGTGGGCTGAGATTGAGGTCCTGGTCAACAACGCCGGCCTCAGCCGCGGCCTCGACAAGCTCTATATGGGCAACATCGACGACTGGGACGAGATGATCGACACCAACGTGAAGGGCCTGCTCCATGTGTCGCGCGCCGTGGTGCCGGGCATGGTGGTCCGCGGCCGTGGGCATGTGGTCAACATGGGCTCAACAGCCGGCGAACTCACCTATCCCAATGCCGCCGTCTACTGCGCCAGCAAAGCCGCCGAGCGGGCCATCAACGACGGCCTGCGCCAGGACCTGCTGGGGACTCCGGTGCGTGTAACCACCGTCGATCCGGGCATGGTCGAGACCGATTTCAGCCTGGTGCGCTTCCACGGGGATGCGAAGCGGGCGGCCAAGGTCTACGAAGGCGTGACGGCTCTCACTCCCAGGGATGTGGCCGATGCAATCTTGTGGGCCGTGAGCCGGCCGGCGCACGTCAACGTCGCGCGCATTCTTCTGACCCCGGTGCAGCAGGCGAATTCCCTGCTATTCCACCGGGAGCCGTAACGAATGGTCCTGTGTAACTGAAAATCCTGGGTGCCCCACCCTCGCCGCGTTTCTGTTTTTGCGGCTAGGGTGGGGCACCCATGCCGCATTACTGAATAAATATCAAAGGACCGATTTAGCCCATCGCCTGGATCTGGGCCTCGATCTGGGTCAGAGCGGCCTCCAGAGCGGCGCGGCGCGAGGGGTTCGACGTACGCTGCGAGAGAATATTCTCTCTTTGCAGGTGAAGCGCCTGTTTCTGTCGCGCAATTTTGGTGCGGCGCTGCTCGGCGAGGCGTTTGACCTCCTCGCTCACGTGGCCGCTGCCGGGGTCCACCTCCGTCTGTTGCACTGTACTTGCCATTTTTTCCTCCACGGATTTACTTTCCGAACCAAGAGCCATATCTTCATTCTACGAGGCTTTCGACCCACTGTGTCCCGCGGATTGAAGATCGAGGCCTCGGAAGGGTAAAGGTTTCTCTCATGCGAGCCTGGCAGATTTCGTCCTTTGGCGTTGATTCTTTGGAGTTTGTGGAACGTCCCATGCCCTCGCCGGGGCCCGGCGAAGTGCTGGTCAAGGTGTGTGCGATTTCTTTCAACTACCGCGATCTGCTCATGGTCAAGGGCCTTTACAACCCCAAACTCAAGCTGCCGCGCATCCCTTGCTCCGACGGCGCGGGCAAAGTTGCCGCGGTCGGCGAAGGCGTAACCGCCTGGAAGCCCGGAGACCGCGTAGCCGGCATCTTCATGCAGAACTGGCAGGACGGCGCACTCACCGCCGCCAAGGCCAAGGGCGCTTTGGGCGGGGACATCGACGGCATGCTGGCTGAGTACGTGGTTCTCCACGAGAACGGCCTGGTAGCCATCCCCGAGCACCTCAGCTTTGAAGAAGCCGCCACTCTGCCCTGCGCCGCCCTCACCGCCTGGAATGCCCTCGCCGCCGGCGATCTGCAGCCCGGCGGCACCGTGCTCATCCAGGGAACCGGCGGAGTCGCCATCTTTGCCCTGCAATTTGCGCGCTTCCGCGGAGCCCGTGTGCTGGGCATTTCCGGCAGCGACGAAAAGCTGGAACGCGCCTACTCCCTGGGCCTCGACGGCGGCCTGAACTACCGCGAAAATCCCGACTGGGACCGCTGGGCCATGGAAGAGACCAACGGCCAAGGCGTTGACCTGGTCGTGGAAGTGGGCGGCGTGGCCACGCTGCCGCGCTCCCTGCGCGCCATCCGCATCGGCGGAACCATCGCCCAGGTGGGCCTGCTCTCCGGCTCCGCCGAGCCCGTGCCCATCCCTTCCATCCTGCACAAGATGGCCCGCATCCACGGCATCTACGTGGGCTCCCGCAAGGACTTCCTGGAGATGAACAAGGCCATCACCTTGGGAGTGCTCCGTCCCGTTGGCGAAAACTTCCACTGGGCACAGGCCCGCGAAGCCCTCAGCCGCATGGAAGAAGCCACCCACTTCGGCAAACTGGTCCTCACCGTCGGCTAAACGGCTGCATTGCCGCGCGAAAGCGTTCCACTCATCCGAACCATTCTCGTATACGTCGTAAATTGGTCCGAACCAGTCTGCGATGACCCGCCAACAACGGAGGGAGCAGGGGCCTTCAGGCCTCTGAATCCAGACCTGCAAGCGAGGTGGCTTCAGCCACGGGCCTTTGTTGCATCACCGTCCCTCCCGTCCAAACCAATCACCGCGCCAGCCCAGTTGCGGTAATCTGAAGAGCGTACCCACTTCCCTCCCGCATCGGGTGACCCTCTTGATCGTTGAAATTGAAGCCTTAACCAAAATCTACGAATCCAAGCTCCGCGTGGTCGCCGTCGACGGCGTCGACCTGGAGCTGAAGCAGGGCGAAATCTTCGGCCTGCTGGGGCCAAACGGGGCCGGCAAAACTACCACCATCTCCATTGCCACCACCCGTACCCTGCCCACCAGCGGCACGGTGCGCATCGCCGGCATCGACGTGGTCCAGCATCCCGCCCAGGCCCGCCGCCTCATCGGCGTCGTGCCCCAATTCAACACGCTCGACCGCTCCCTGACCGTTTTCGAGAACGTCTACTTCCACTGCCGCTACTTCGGCTTCAGCCACTCGCAGGCCAAGGCGCGCACGCTCGAATTGCTCGAGCAGTTCATGCTCAGCGAGCGCAAAACCACCTACCCCGCGCAGCTTTCCGGCGGCCTGGCGCAGCGCGTGCAGATTGCCCGCGCCATCGCCCACCGGCCCAAGGTGCTGTTTCTCGACGAGCCCTCGGCCGGCCTCGATCCGCAGAGCCGCATGGCCATGTGGAAGATCGTCGAAGGGCTGCGTCAGGAAGGCATCACGGTCCTGCTGACCACCCACTACATGGAAGAAGCCGACGAACTGAGCGACCGCGTGGCGATCATCGACTACGGGCGCGTGCTGGCCCTGGGTTCACCGGAGAAGCTGAAGCAGACCTTCGGCGCTGAGACCATCTTCGATCTGAAACTGAAATCGCTGGAAGGCCTGGAGCCAGTCCTGGCCGCATTGCAGGCGCGCCAGGACGTCACCAGCGCCGAGGCCACCACCGACGGGCTGCGGGTGATTGCGGCCAGCGCCGAAGGGCTGCTTCCGTTTCTGGTACAGGCGGCCGCCAGCCACGGACTGCGCGATCTGGCCATTACCGAGCCGAGCCTGGAAACCGTCTTCATCCACCTCACAGGGAGGGACCTGCGTGAATAACTCGACAGAGATCAGAGATCAGAGTCCAGAGATCGCGATTGCCGGGCGCTACGGCTCGTGGTTCTACGTCAAAGCCTTCTGGGGACTGTTTCTGCGCGATCTGCGCGTACTGACGCGGGAAATCGTTCCCTTCCTGCTGCGCGTGGGCATGCAGCCGCTGCTGTTTCTCTTCGTCTTCACCTTCATCCTGCCGCGCATCGGAGGCAGCACCAACCCCATGGCCGCCGGCGCGGGAGCCAGCTTCGGCACCATCCTGCTGCCCGGACTCATGGCTGTCGCCATCATGTTTACCGGCATCGCCGCGGTGGCGCTGCCGCTTTCCACCGAATTCGGCATCACCCGCGAAATCGACGACCGGGTCATGTGCCCGCTGCCGCTGTGGGCCGTGGCGCTGGAAAAGGTCTGCTTCAGCGCCTTGCAGAGCATCATCGGAGCCTTGCTGGTTATTCCCATGGCCTACTACGTTCCCGCCGTGCCGGTGCGGGCAGACGTTCATAGCTGGCCGCTGCTGGCGCTGG
>CAVZNE010000174.1:0-13660 GCA_963776445.1 Terriglobales bacterium | reverse complement strand
CACAAGGCGCTGGCCCCGGAGATTGCGCTCAATCTGCTGGGCATGGAAAATGCAGGGCCGGAAAGGGAAGGGTCCGCGCCGCCGGCGCTGGTCAGCGTGCAATCGCTGCTCGCGGGCGCGCCGGCTCCCATCTGGGCCGACGACCGCTTTGCCCATTCGTTTCTTGAAGAAGCGCAGCTCGCGCCCGGCGCTCAAACCCGGCCCAACCTCAAAATTCAGGAGGGCTGCGGCAACCGCTGCACCTTCTGCGTCATTCCCCAGACGCGGGGCAACTCCAGGAGCCTGCCCCACGCAGTGGTCCTCCGCCAGGTCGAAGGATTTGTGGCCGCCGGAGGCAACGAACTGGTTTTCTCCGGGATCAACCTGGGCCGCTGGGGACGGGATTTGGCGCGGGTTGGACAGACAGCAGAAGACAGCGAGCCTCCGCGCACGCTGGCCGCCCTGGTGCGGCAGATTTTCGAGCAGACAGCGCTGCCCCGGCTGCGTCTCAGCTCCATCGAACCGATGGATTGGACCCCCGAGCTGATTGCCTTGCTGGCCGAATTTGGCGGAACACGCCTCGCCCGCCACGCACATTTGCCCCTGCAATCCGGCTCGGACGCCGTGCTGCGGCGCATGCATCGGCGCTACAGGCCTTGGCATTACGTTGAAAAAGTGGAAGCGCTGCTGCGCGCGGCGGGGCCGGATCTGACCCTGGGCGCGGATGTGATGGTGGGCTTTCCCGGCGAGACGGACGCCGAGTTCGAGGAGACCGTGGCGCTGATCGAGGCGCTGCCCTTCGGCTATCTGCACCTGTTTCCGTTTTCGGCGCGGCCGGGGACTCCGGCCTGGGCGTTGCACGCCGAGCGGCCGGTACCGGCGGCGGCGGTGGAGGAGCGGATGGCGGTTCTGCGCGCGCTTGCCTCGGAAAAGAGCAAAACGCACCGCAGGAGCTTTGTGGGGCGGGAGGTGGAGGCGATCACGCTGCACACGCCGTTTGAATTGGCGGCAAGTGGCCGGACTTCCGCGTTGACAGAGAACTTTCTGCCGGTCGAGATCGAAGGCCGTCTGCCCGCCAACCGCCTGGTGCGGCTGCGGGTGACCGGGCTGAATGCCGAGGGAACGCTGGTGACAACGGCACCGCCGGAAAGCCTGTCCGATTGAGGGGGTGATTCCCGAAAAGGAACCCTGCGCGGCGTTCGGATCCCGTCGCGGAGCGGGGCCGGTTAAAAGCCTGCGAAAACTGCACGTTGAGCTAAGCCGGCTAAATGCTATACTCAGTGCACGTTCGTGTGCCTGCGGCGACTCCGGAAAACCCCGGAGGCGGGCAACAACGACTTTTGGAGGAGCACCATCGCACTCGACAAACGTTCGGCTAAGTCCTTTATCCGCATCAACGAGAAAATTCGTGCGCGCGAAATCCGCGTCATCGATGAAAACGGCGAACAACTAGGCATTCTGGCGCCCTTTGAGGCGCTGAAGCTGGCCCGTGAACGCGGGCTCGATCTGGTTGAGGTATCGCCCAGCGCGGTGCCCCCGGTCTGCCGCATCCAGGATTACGGCCGCTTCCTTTACGAGAAGGACAAGAGCGAGCGCGCCGCCAAGAAGAAGCAGAAGATCATTGTGGTCAAGGAGGTCAAGTTCTCCGTGACTGTGGATGAGCATGACTACCAGACCAAGAAGAACCAGGCGGTCAAGTTCCTTGCCGGTGGCGACAAGGTCAAGGCCAGCCTGCGCTTCCGCGGCCGGCAGATGGCTCACCGCGACCTGGGCTACGCCATCGTCAACCGGCTGATACAGGACATTGGCGAGGCTGGCGTGGTGGAGTTCATGCCCCGCATGGAAGGCACCATTTTGCACGCCATTCTGGCGCCCTCCAAGAAGCAGGAACCGCCCAAGCCCAAGCCTGTCGAGGCTCCGCGGGCAGTGGCCGCCGCTGCACCGGCTCCCGCGCCGCAGGCCAAGTAAGCCGCAATTCTCAAAAGCACAGGCCACCCGATCCGGGAGACCTGTGCTTTTTGTGGTCTGTGCATCTCTGGAAGCACACGCACCCGCAGTTCGCTCGAAAGGCCCCAAAACCGCACAGAAGTCGGAGTTTGCGGTATACTGGTTGAAGCCTCAAGAGGGCAGGGAAACCCCTGCTTCACGGGCACTACGGCGGAGTAACCCAGTCCGCCGGACAAAAGAGAAGACAAATGCCTAAGTTGAAGACCCATACGGGTGCGAAAAAGCGCTTCAGCAAGACTGGCACCGGCAAGATCAAGCGGCACCAGACGAAGACGCGCCACATCCTTACTTCGAAGTCGCCCAAGACCAAGCGCAAGCTCGGAAAGACTCTGATGGTTTCCGATGGCGATTACAAGAAGGTAGCACGCATGATTCCCTACGCCTGATCGATGAGCCTTCTCCGCATTCCGGAGATGGCGCATCCGGGCCCCAGCGAACGCGTTGCGCGGGCCCCCAGCAGTCCGGACAGTTTCCGGTTCCGCTGAGAGATCAAGGCTTGAAATGAGCGAGTGAAGAGGTTTACCGCCTGCGCCCCTGACGGGGTTGGGCCTCCTGCCTCCAGCCGCATGACAACGAACGCAAAATGGAGAACCACCAATGCCTCGCGTAAAGCGCAGTACCAAGCGGAATGACCGCCGCAAGAAGATTCTCGAGAGGGCTAGCGGATACTTCCTTACGAAGTCCAAGCTCTATCAGGCAGCCCAGGAAGCCGTCGAACGCGGCCTCAAGTTTGCCTACACCGGCCGCAAGCAGAAGAAGCGCCAGTTCCGCTCGTTGTGGATTGTGCGTATCTCGGCCGCTGCCAAGCTGAACAACTTCAGCTACTCGCAGCTCATCAACGGCCTCAAGAAGGCCGGCATCGAGCTGGATCGCAAGATCCTGTCCGACATCGCCATCAAGGACGCAGCGGGCTTTACCGCTTTGGTCGCCAAGGCCAAGGCAGCGCTGGCGGCTGAGACCAAGACCGCGTAACAATTAGCAATTTCTGGAAGACAAAGAACGGCCCGGAGTCCACAGGATTCCGGGCCGTTTTGTATTTGGAATCTTGTGCGTATGCGAAGGCTGTTCCGGACTATAATCACGCCAAGGATTGAGCGGTTCGCATGAAAGTTCGCGACGTGCTGAAGCTGATTGAGGACGATGGCTGGTATCAGGTTGCGCAGAAGGGTAGCCACCGCCAGTTCAAGCACCCCGTAAAACTGGGGCGGGTTACGCTGGCTGGCCACCCGTCACAGGAAATGGACAAGGGAACCTACAGCAACATTCTCAAACAGGCGGGATTGAAATGAAGGACTATGCGGCTGTATTCGAGAAAACATCCAACGGCTGGAGCGCCTATGCTCCGGATTTGCCGGGGTTGGGCGTAGCGGCCGCTACTTTCGCGGAGACGGAGCAGTTGCTTCGTGAAGGAATCGAACTCCACATCGAAGGAATGCGCGAGGATGGACTGCCCATTCCAGAGCCCTCCACTCGGGTCATGCGGCTTGCCATTCCGGCTTGAGGTCTACGAGCAGGTATCAGAAACGAAGCTGAAGATATCGAAAACAGGTTTCCCAGCCACAATTCTTGCCCCGAATATGACTATTCCGTGGAAGTGAAAGCTTTCTCTCACTCCGGTTCCGCATCCAACGACGAGGAAATTCCCTTTATCTTGCCGGACTTCCTGCAATTCAAACTTCGTCATTTGCGGACGGCCTCCGGTTCCGAGGGTATATTTCATCGCTTTCACGAACTGCTTGCGGTCCATGTCAGGACCAACGTCACCCAAGAGTAGTTCTCTCTTAACCTCCACTGTCTGGTCCTGAATCTCCCAAAGATCACCCCAGTTCTTCTTCACCTGATCCGAAACATACCTTTCGATTCCGGGCTGCAAGATACTGCGTTGCTCTGGTGTGAGCGCGGAGTACGGATTTGGGCCCGCTGCTTGCGAGGGGAGGGAAAGCAGAAGAAGACCGGCGACAAAGAGGTTTTTCATGACAACCAATATATAGAAACCTCCTCCACACGGGAAAGGAGGCGAGAGATTCCGCTCCATGCAATGGTTTATCCTTTTCTTTACGCCTATGAACATTGAAATTCCCAATTTGACGGCATTTGACGAGGCCGCGCTCGGCGAGGCATTCGCTTCTCTTGAGCGGCAGGCGCGTGAGGCTGCGAGTGCAGTGGACGGCGAAGCGGCTGTCGAGGCTTTTCGCCTGGAGTGGCTGGGACGCAAGCAGGGCCGGCTCAACGAGGTTTCCGGACGGTGGTTGAAGTCTGCTCCCGTGGAGGCCAAAAAGCCGCTGGGCCAGCGCTTCAACGCGCTCAAGTCGCTGGTGGAGAGCCTGCTCGATCAGGCGGCTGGCTCGGGTCCGAGCGACGCCGCGCTGGCGGCCGAGGCCATCGACATCACGCTGCCCGGTACGCGGCGGCTGATCGGCGCCGAGCATCCCATCACCAAAACGCTGAACGAAATCACCAGCGTGTTTGCGGCGCTGGGCTACTCGGTGGGCGTGGGGCCGGAGGTCGAAACCGACTTCTACAACTTCGAGAGCATGAACTTTCCTCCGGGCCATCCGGCGCGGGATACGCAGGACACGCTGGTCATCGCCGGGCAGGAACGCCGCCCGCAGCGCGACCGGCTGTTGATGCGGACCCACACATCTCCTGTGCAGATGCGGACCATGGAGTCGCAGCCGCCTCCGGTGCGGATCGTGATTCCTGGTAAAGTGCATCGCAACGACGCGGCCGACGCCACGCATTCGCCCATCTTCCATCAGGTCGAGGGGCTCTGCGTCGATACGAATATTACCTTCAGCGACTTGAAGGGCACGCTCGATTTTGCCATGAAGGCTTTCTTCGGCTCGTCGGTCAAGACGCGCTTCTTCCCCTCGTTTTTCCCCTTCACCGAGCCGAGCGCCGACGTGCAGATCAGCTGCATCTTCTGCGGCGGCAAGGGCTGCCGCAAGTGCAAGGATTCGGGATGGATTGAGCTGCTAGGTTGCGGTATGGTGGACCCCGCGGTCTTCGCCTTCGCGGCAGAAAAGCAGCCCGGCTACGATTCCAAGAAGATTTCCGGCTTTGCCTTCGGCATGGGCGTGGAACGCATCGCCATGATGAAGTACGGCATTTCTGAAATCGGCCAGTTTTATGCTGGAGACATGCGGTTTCTGGAGCAGTTTGCGTGAGAAGCGCTGGTCTCGATCGAAAGCAGCCAGTTAGCGTGCGCTACGCGCACATTGGCAAGTTAGCTGGTTAGCGGTGGGAGCGGAAGATCATGCCCAGAACCAGACAATTTCGGGATTTGCTTGTATGGCAGAAAGCAATGGAGTTGGCGCGTGAAGTCTATACGCACACCGAAGAGTTTCCGAAGGCCGAGACATTTGGGTTGCGGATGCAAATGCGCCGGTCCGCCGTTTCGGTTGCCAGCCACATTGCCGAAGGACACGGCCGGCTGACGGATGCAGAGTTGCGGAAGTCACTTGGGGCGGCGCGCGGATCGTTGTATGAGTTTGAGACGCAAAATGAGTTGGCCTGCGATATGGGATTCATCGACCGTGAATCCAGCCAGCAGTTGCTCGGCGTGGCGACGGAAACCGCCAAAATGATCAACGGATTGCTCGGGGTGTTGGAACCATGATTGAGTCTCCGTTGAACCAGCTAACTTGCTAACCGGCTTTTGCGCGAAAGCGCGCTAACTTGCTAATAGGAATCCAATGAAAATACTTACCAAATGGTTGCGCGCATATTTGCCTGAACTGCCCGTCGACGACACGCAGCTTGCGGAAGACTTGACCCTGCGCGGCATTGCCGTGGATGGCGTCTACGACCTGGGCGCGGGCAATGGCTCGTACTTTGAGATGGATGTGACCACCAACCGCGTCGACGCCATGAACCACTACGGCGTGGCGCGCGAGGCGGCGGCCATCTATGGGCTTCCTCTGCCGGCAGTGGTTTATAAGCTGCCCGCGTTCCGCCCTGCGGCCAAGCCCTATTCGGTGCGGATTGAAGCCGAGGATGGTTGTGGCCGTTACAGCGCCCGCATTCTGCGCGACATCAAGATCGGCGACTCGCGCGACTGGTTTGCCGGGGCCGAAGTGGCTACTTATTTCAAGCTGCTTGAGCAGAAGATGATTTCGAACGCCGTGGATGCCTCGAACTATGCGTGGCTCTCCATCGGTCAGCCTACGCACGCTTTCGATTGCGACAAGGTCGAGGGCGGCATTGTGGTGCGCCGCGCCGTGAAGGGCGAAAAGCTGAAGACCCTGGACGGTGTGGAGCGCACGCTTGACCCCGAGGATTTGGTGATTGCCGACGAGCGCAAGGCGCTGGCTCTGGCCGGCGTTATGGGCGGCTGGGATTCGATGATTACTCCTGAGACCCGGAATGTGCTGGTCGAGTCGGCGTGGTTCGATCCGGTTGCGGTGCGCCGCACTGCGCGTCGTCACGGCCTGCACACCGACGCCAGCCACCGCTACGAGCGCGGCGCGGATTTTGATGCCGCCTTGACCGGCTCGGATCTGGTGTCGAGCATCCTGCTGGCCAATGGCGGCTGGATCGATGGCGAACTTGTCGATGTGCGCGTTCCGGCCGTCGAGGCGAAGACCGCCCATCGCCAGCCCATTGCATTGCATCTGAGCGAAGTGAAGCGCATTCTGGGCGCAACCGTGGACGAAGCCGGGATTACGGCCGAGGACGTGGAAACCGTGTTGAAGGCGCTGGGTTGCGGGCTGGAAGTCAGCAAGTCCGCGACGCCAGAGGATGCCGCGTGGCTGGTCACTCTGCCCAGTTGGCGGCTCGATGTGGATCGCGAGATCGATCTGATCGAAGAAGTGGCGCGCGTCTACGGCTTCAACCGTTTTCAAAACACTCTGCCGGCTTTCGGCGAGGGCGTGCATGCGCTGCCCTGGGCCCAGAGCGAAGCGGCGGTGCGGCAGACGCTGCGCTCGGCCGGATTCCACGAGGCCATTGCCAGCACCTTCTGTTCGGCGGCCGAGGCGGCTTTGACCGCGCCGCAACCGGGACAGGTTGTTCCGTTGGGCAATCCGCTCAGTGAGGAAGCTGGCGTGCTGCGTCCATCGCTGGTGCCCGGCATGCTGGGGATGATCGTCGGCAACCTGCATCGCGACGTGAGCGACGTGCGTTTGTTTGAGTTGGGCACGGTGTTCAGCGGCAGCACGGAAAAGGTGGAAGAACGCCCGGCTGTGGCTTTTGGCGCGGTGGGCAGCATGCCCGAGCAAGGTGCGCTGCACCCTGGGCGGGCCATCGAGTTTTACGACGTAAAGGGCGCGGTAGAGCAGGTTCTGGCGCGGTTCAAGGCGCGTTCGGTTTACTTTGACCGCTTCCCGGCCGAGTCGGGGATTACGCCGGAGTGGCTGCATCCTTACCGCTCCGCGCGCGTGGCGGTGGACGGCGCAACGGTCGGCTGGTTCGGCCAACTGCATCCGCGCGAGGCCGCGGCCCGCAAGCTGAAAGACACCGTTCTGGTGGGCGAGCTGTATCTGGACCGGCTCTACAAGCTGCCGTTGCGCGAGCCCAGTTCGCGCGACATCTCCCGCTTCCAGCCGGTGCGCCGCGATTTTTCTCTGATCCTGAACGAGAGCATTGCCTGGGAGAAGATCGACCAGGCGTTGGCCGGCTTGCAGATTCCCGAACTGGTGGAGTGGCGGGTGCGCGAAGTATTTCGCGATGCCAAGCTGGGCGCGGGCGAGTACGCGCTGCTGATGGGCGCTACCTTCCAGGCCGCCGACCGCACCCTGCGCGAGGAAGAACTGCAAAGCTTCCAGGCGCAGGTGGTGGAAGCTGTTGGCAAGGCTGGGGCGCGGCTGCGGAGCTAGGTTCGGTTTCAGGGTTGAATTGGCGATATACTTGCACCGACACATTGAACGGATACGTTGGATTTTTTTGGGGGGTATATGTCGCAGACATTCTGGGAATCGGATACCGAAGAAGTGGCTCAACCAGAGCTGGATATGCAGCAGGAGCAGGAGTCCCAGGCGCCGGAGATGCAGGAGCCGGAATTCGGGCAGCCGGAGTTTCATGAGCCCGAGTCCCAGGCGCCGGCAGCCGAACCTGGCAGCCTGGCTCTGAGCGTGGACGATTTTTCAGCGCTGGAAGACCGGATTCTGCGTGCCGTGAACCTGGTCAAGCGGGAGCGGCAGGCCCGCGCCGAGGCGGAAGAGCGCGCGGCGAAGGCCGAAGCTCAGTTGAGCGAGCAGGCGCCGCTGGTGGAGCGTTTGCAGAAGGATCTGAACGATTTGCGTTCTGAACGCGACATGGTGCGGCAGCGCGTGGAGAAGCTGCTGACGCAATTGGACGCGCTCGAACTGTGAGGCAATCCATGGCTCCGGTACAAATCGAAAGTGCAACCGGTTACGTCACTGTAGAAATCTACGATCAGATCTATCACCTCTCCGGTCAGGATGCGGAACACATCCGCCAACTGGCCGCGCGAGTGGACGCCAAAATGCGCGCCGTGGCGGCGCAGGGCCGCACTGTGGATTCGCTGCGGGTGGCCGTGCTGGCCGCGCTGAACCTGGCCGATGAACTCTCCCAGTCCGCCAGCGCCGACGCGCGCCAGGGCCATGCCCGCGCCGTGAGCCTGCGCGGTCTGCTGGACGAAGTGCTGGACGACGAGCGCAAGACCGGCTCCTAGCGCTTTTCCGCTTTGGACGTGCGGTCCCAAAACGGGGCCAAGAACGTAGCACACCGCGCCCCCCTCAAACAAGACTTGTAATTCCCGGCGGAGACCCGTACTATCCGCAATAGAAACCGGCCTGCAAAGCAGGTGTTGCGGTCAACGCTGGATGAACCACTTTCATTGAACAGGGGCTCAACTCGACAATCGGTTCTGTGTGCCGTGTCCGCCAGTCCGGAATGCCTAATGAACCGCGGAGAGCTCCACCGTCTTAGGACGGGTTCACCAGCACATCGCTCACGGCCCAGCGGGCCGGAATCTACCTTCCTTCGAAATCGCGGCAGCGGCTACGCCTTGCGCCCAAATGCCGTATCCTGACACAGGTGTATCCAGTCCTCTTCCACATCGGAGCAATCCTCATCCCGGCCTATGGCGCGGTGGCCGCTCTTGGCGTGCTGCTGGCGCTGTTTCTGGCCCAGCGCACGGCGCGCATTGCGGGCGTAGACCCCGCACAGGTGTGGAATCTCTGCGTCCTGTCGCTGTTTGCGGCCCTGGCCGGCCAGCGGTTGCTGCTGGTCGGCCTCAACTGGAGCGATCTGCGCCGCCATCCGCTGTGGATGCTGACGCTGGCCATGGTGCACCACCCGCTACTGGCTGCCGCGGGAGCCGTGGCCGCCGCGGTCACCGCGTTGCTCTATGCGCTCTGGAAGCGACTGCCGCTGGCCTCGACCGCCGATGCGCTGGCCGCGCCGCTGGCCCTGGGGCTGGCCTTTGAGCAACTGGGCGCTTTGCTGGCGGGGTCCGGCTACGGAACCGAAACCACCGTGCGCTGGGCGGTCGTCTATACCAATCCGCTGGCCGCGCGCTGGAGCGGCACCCCGCTGGGAATTGCACTGCATCCGGTGCAGGCGTACGCGACGCTGGCTTTCCTTACTCTCTCGATTTTTCTGCTGGTCTGGCTGCCCGTTCGGCGTCAGACGGGCGATGTAGCCGGTCTTTGGTTGCTTGGAGCAGGCGTGACCGTCTATCTAACCGAGCTTTGGCGCGATCCCCTGGGCCGCGGCGCGCTGCTGGGCGGTGCGCTGGACGGGCCGCAAATCGCAGCCATCCTGCTGGTGCTCGGCGGGGCGCTGGTGCTGTGGGAACGCAAGGAACCGTATGGAACCATGGGCACAAACAACGAGGCCGAAAATGATTGAATTGCGCACCATCGAAGTGCCCCTAGAAGCGCAAGGGCAGCGGCTGGACCAGTTTCTCGCCGCGCAACTGGACGGCGTCAGCCGCTCGCGTGTGCAAATGCTCATGGACCAGGGCGACGTGCTGGTCAACGGCGAACGGGAGAAAGCTTCGTTCAAGCTGCGCGGCGGCGAACGGATCGACATTACCGGCGAGCCGCGCCCCGCACCCCTGAAAGCCATCGCGGAAGACATTCCGCTGAACATTATTTTCGAGGACGCCGACCTGGCCGTGGTCAACAAGCCGGCCGGGATGATGGTCCACGCCGGCGCCGGCCAAAACGAGGACGAGCGCAACCGCGGCACGCTGGTCAACGCTTTGCTCTTCCGCTTCAAAAAGCTGTCGTCGACCGGCGGCGACCTGCGTCCCGGCATTGTGCACCGGCTCGACAAGGACACCAGCGGCCTCATCGTGGTGGCCAAGAACGACCGCACTCACGCGGCCCTGGGAGAAATGTTCTCCAGCCGCCAGATGAAAAAGACCTACGTGGCGCTGGTGCAGGGCTCCGTGGAAAAAGACCGGGGCACCGTCAACGCCGCGGTGGGCCGCGATCCAGTGAACCGCACCCGCATGACGACCAAGCCCCAGGAAAACTCCCGCACCGCCGTCTCCCACTACGAAGTGGTGCGCCGGCTCAACAATCGCTTTGGCAAGTTCACGCTGGTCAAAGTGCGCATCGAGACCGGCCGCACCCACCAGATTCGCGTGCACATGGCGTCGATCGGCTACCCGGTGGTGGGCGATACGCGCTACGGCGGTTCCGGCCAGTTGACCGACCAGGTGGCCTCGCAGGCCGCCACGTCAAAGGCCGCGCGCCGCAACAAGGCGCCGGAAAAGCTCAAGCTGGGACGCAACTTTTTACACGCCGCGGAGCTTGAATTTACCCACCCCGTGTCGGGAAAACTTCTCCAACTCGAGGCCCCGCTGCCGGCGGAGCTGGTGACGTTCCTCGGCATGCTCGATGAGAGCCAGGCCGAACCCACCAAAACGGTTCTCAAGGTCGCACGCGCAGTGCGCAAGCAATTGCTAAAATGAGGAAGCTATGAACAGACAGCTCTTAGGTATTGTGCTCGCTGCAGCATTTCCGGCGGCCCTGCTGCAAGCGCAGCAACCCGCAGCTCCGCCCGCCCAGACTCCGGCAGCCCCGCCTGCGGCGTCCGCCGACGATGCGGCCGCGCCCGTCATCCATGTAGGCGTCAATGAGGTCAACCTCATTTTCACGGTCACCGACAGGCATGGGCACTATATTCCCAACCTGAAGCAGAGCGACTTTGCGCTGCTCGACGACCAGAAGGCGCCGGCCAGGGTGAACGCTTTCCGCCAGCAGATCAACCTGCCGCTGCGGGTAGGTATCCTCATCGATACCAGCACTTCGATTCGTTCCCGGTTCAAGTTCGAGCAGCAGTCGGCCAATGAGTTTCTGCTGCAGGTGCTCAAAGCCAAGGGCGATCGCGCCTTCATCATGGGATTCGATGTGACGCCCACTGTGACTCAGGACTGGACCAACAATCTGGACGCCTTGGAGACCGGCGTGAACCGCCTGCGTCCCGGCGGCGGCACCGCGCTGCTTGACGCCGTTTACACCGCCTGCCGCGACAAACTGCTGGACGTGGCGCGCGGCCAGGAGCCGGTGCGCAAGGCCATGGTGCTGCTCTCCGACGGAGAAGACAACCAGAGCCGCGTCTACCTCGACGAGGCCGTCAAGATGTGCCAGCGGTCGGAGACCATCATTTACGCCATCAGCACCAACTGGACGCCCAGCCGCGGCAAGGGCGATGCCGTGCTGACCCAGATGGCCGAAGCCACCGGCGGACAGGTCTTCTTCCCGCCCTCGGTCGAAGAGGTCTCCAACAGCTTCCATTCCATCGAAGAGGAACTGCGCAGCCAGTATTCGCTGGTCTATACGCCGGCCGACTTCAAGTACGACGGCTCTTTCCGGCCCATCTACCTGTTTGCCAACGACCGCCATTACCAGGTGCGCGCCCGTAAAGGCTACTTCGCCCCGCGGCAGTAGGCAGCATTCTGTTTTCGACCCAAGAGCCGGCCTAAAAACCGGCTCTTGTTTTTTTCATCTCACTTTTCTAACTTAAGTCGTTCCTTAGTTCCGTTTCAGGACAGTTGGACGCTCCCGTGTCCAAATTTGAATCACCTCAAGATTTCCTTCCATGCAATCTCACCGATTTCCCGCTCCGCGCGATGAAATAGGGGAATGCGATTTCGGAATTCTCCCTTTGGATTGCTGTGGGGCTTGCTCCTGGCATGAACACAGAAGGAGTGAGAATATTCGGAAATCGCAAAACCCGCGGAAGGGCTGTGCGGACTGGGGGAATACGGTGATCCGGCAGGCGATATCGTGCGACATCTGTGGTTCGGAAAAGAAGCAGACCAACCACTGGTTTGTAGCCTATGACCAGGGAGGAGAACTGCGGGTGAGCGGCTGGAGCTCGCGCAACCGGTTGCGTCCGGGGACCAAGCATCTGTGCGGGCAAACCTGCCTTCACAAGCTGGTCGATGAGTTCATGGCCAGAACCCTGGCTGTGCGGTTGCAGCCGGGAGCCGCGATGGAAGGCGATGTGGAGGCTCCGGCAGCGGCTACCGATGCCAGCCTTACCTCGGACGCGGCTTATGGGGAGGATGAGTCGTCTGCGCGTTTACTGACGCCGCCCGAACCCGTTCTCCCCATGCGCCCTGTGCTCAAACCCGCGGCCGAACTGCTCTCCATGGAAGGCAGGATTCAAACTGCGGCATGTGCGCCTCAGCTCGAAGAATCGCCGCGCTACGCCTCGCGCAACTGGCGCGCCGAAGCCTGGGACCGCGAGCGAGAACGCGAACTGCGCGCCGTCGAGCGCCGGCCGGACATTCTTGCCCGCCGCCGCTCCAATTAAAGTTCGAAGGGATCTGCCATGGTTATGGATCTGTTGATTATCCCTGTCGTTCTGCTCCCGTTTTTGCTGACGAGGCAATCGCGTCGCAAGAACGCTGAGAATACTCAGCCCGTGCTGTGTGAGGTCCGGGCTACTCCGTCGCCGGACCGGCTTCCAGCATCTTCATCAGCCCGACCTCGTCAATAACCGGAACTTTGAGCTCCAACGCCTTGTCCAGCTTGGAACCGGCCTCCTCGCCTGCCACCACGTAGCTGGTCTTCTTGCTGACCGAGCCTGCGGTCTTGCCGCCCGCAGCTTCGATCTTGGCCTTGGCCTCATCGCGCGTTAGCGTGGGCAGCGTGCCGGTGAGTACAAACGTCAATCCCGCCAACTGCGCCGAGCGCTGCTTTTTCTCCGCCGTCATATCGATTCCGGCGTCCGCCAGCCGCTTCACCAGATCGCGATTTTCCTTGTCGGCAAAAAACTCCAGAATCGCCTGCGAGATGCGCGGACCCACCTCCTCCACTCGCTCCAGTTCTTCGGCGGAGGCAGCGGCCAGTGCGTCCATGGAGCCAAATTCCTGGGCCAGCAGCTCGGCGGTGCGCTCGCCCACAAAGCGGATGCCCAGGCCCATCAGCACGCGGGCCAATCCGGCGCGTTTTGAGCCTTCAATCTCTTCAAACAGCGTGTGCGCGGACTTCTCCGCAAAGCGGTCCAGGCCGGCCAACTGCTCTTCGGTCAGCTTGTAGAGATCGGCAACGCTCGCCACCAGGCCGCGATCCAGCAGTTGCTGCACCACCGCATCGCCCATCCCCTCGATATTCATCACGCTGCGGCGGCCAAAGTGAAGCAGTGTCTCGCGCAGCTTGGCCGGGCAGTCGGCGTTCACGCAGCGGTAGTCCACCTCGCCCTCCGCGCGGACCACGGCGCTTTTGCACTCCGGACATTCCGAAGGAAA
>CAVZNE010000173.1:0-6038 GCA_963776445.1 Terriglobales bacterium | reverse complement strand
TCTCGACTTCAACGAGAACACGCTGGCCTGTTCGCCCAAGGTGCGCGAGGCGCTGAGCCGCATCACGACCGGCGACATGACGCGCTATCCGCAGCGTGAGCCGGTCGAAGCCATCGTCGCCGCGTATCTTGGTATTGAGCCCGCGCAACTGGCCCTGACCAATGGCGTAGACGAGGCCATTCACGTGCTCTTCGAGACGTTTCTCGATGAAGGCGACGAACTGCTCTTGCCCGTTCCGACTTATACGATGTATGAGGTCTATGCTTCTGGAACAGACGCGCATGTGGTTCCGGTTTTAGCTGCCGACGACTTGCAGTTTCCCTTCGAGCGTCTGCTCGCTGCCATCACGCCCAAAACAAAAATCATCGCCATCGCCAACCCCAACAGCCCTTCCGGCACCGTGGCCACGCGCGAGCAAATTATTGAACTCGCGCGCCGCGCGCCCCATGCGCTGCTGCTGGTCGACGAAGCCTACTTCCATTTCTACGGCGAAACGGTCATCGATCTGATCGCCACTCTGCCGAATCTGATCGTCGCGCGCACTTTCTCCAAAGCCTACGGGCTTGCCGGTTTGCGCGTCGGATTGCTGGCTGGTTCTGTCGACCTGATGCATTGGATTCGGCGTGTGCTTTCGCCCTATAGCGTGAACCTTCTGGCGCTGGCTTGCCTGCCTCCGGCCCTGGAAGACGAGGCCTATCTCGACTGGTACGTGAGCGAGGTGCGGGCCGCGCGTACGGAGTTTGAAGCCGCTCTCGATGCGGCGGGCGTGCGTCGCTGGCCCAGCAAAGCTAACTTCATCCTGACGGAAATCGGCCCGCAGCACGCGGAGTTTGCGCGCCTCATGCACGCCGCCGGAGTGCTGGTGCGCGACCGCTCCAACGATCCCGGCTGCGACGGACGCGTGCGCATCACGATCGGCACGCGTGAGCAGATGCGCAACGCGGTTCTGGCTCTCGACCAGACATTGGCCACTCTGCGGGCCAGGAAAGAGGCGCAATGACCAAGACGAAAGAAACCACTCTGGACACCATAGCAACGGGTGCCCCCGGTCCCGATTCTGGGACCGGGGGTAGCAGCACACCTGTGCGCACGGCCAGCTTCGAGCGCAACACCACCGAGACAAAAATCGCCATCAGCCTCAAGATTGAAGGCAGCGGCCAATACAAAATCTCCACCGGCATTCGTTTCTTCGATCACATGCTGGAGCTCTTCACGCGGCACGGCGCATTCGACCTCGAACTCAAGTGCGACGGCGACCTCGACGTGGATCAGCACCACACTGTGGAAGACGTGGGCATTGCGCTGGGCGAAGCCTTTGACAAGGCTCTGGGCGACAAGCGCGGCATCATGCGCGCCGGATACTTTCTGATGCCCATGGATGAAACCCTCGCCATCGCCGCCGTGGACCTCAGCGGCCGTCCTGCCTTCGCGGTCGACACCAAGGTGCGCACGCGCTTGGTGGGCGACTTGCAAACCGAACTCGTCACCGATTTCTTTGAGGGTTTCGCTCGCGGAGCGCGCGCCAACGTTCATGTGAAGACCATGTATGGCCGCTCCAACCATCACAAGATTGAAGGCATCTTCAAAGCCTTCGCGCGTGCCTTGCGCGGAGCCTGCTCGCGCGACAAGCAACTTGGCGAAATGCTGCCATCCACGAAGGGCTTGCTCTAGCTCTCTGAGCGCTTGATTTTGTACCACACTGGGGTGCCCCCGGTCTCGATTTTGAGACCGGGGAAAGCACGAACTCAATGGCACTTCTTCATACGGCCGGAGACCTGGAACGCGCGTCATCATCTTGTTCTGTATCAGGGCACGACTTTAGTCGTGCCGCTAGAGAACCGGGAAAAACGTGGGCTTTAGCCCCTGAGGGAATGTGAGATCGACTAAGTGCAGGATTTGGGAGACGAGTAAATGCGCGTAACCGTCATCGATTACAAAGCCGGCAACCTGACCTCGGTGCTCAAGGCTCTGCACCACCTGGGTGCGGAGACAATTGTCACCGACGGCGACCTTGCCTTGGTCGAGAACGCGGACCGTATTGTGCTGCCCGGCGTAGGCCACTTCGCGGCCACCGAGCGGCTCGACGCGACTGGCCTCACGCCCGCGATTCGCGCGGCCATCGTGCGCGGCGTGCCCTTCCTCGGCATCTGCGTGGGCATGCAGTGGCTTTACGCGGGATCGAGCGAAGCGCCCCAGCAGCCGGGCCTCGCGCATTTTGCGGAGCGGTGCGAGCACTTTGCCGAGAGCACGGAAAAAGTCCCGCACGTGGGCTGGAACTCGCTTGAAGTCCGCAAAGGTTCGCGCCTGCTGGCCAACGTGGAGCCCGGCGAGTTTGTCTACTTCACGCACTCCTACAAAGCTCCGGTTACTTCCGATACCGCGGCCGTCACGCACTACATTGAACCATTCGCTTCGGCAGTCGAGCGCGACAATGTGATGGGCGTGCAATTCCATCCGGAAAAATCCGGCGCGACGGGCCTGAAGATACTTCGCAATTTCCTCACATGGGAAACGAAGGAAACCGGGAAGGGAACTGAATGATTACCAAACGAATCATTGCCTGTCTTGATGTGCGCGATGGCCGTGTCGTCAAGGGCGTGCAGTTTGTGGACATCGTCGACGCCGGCGATCCGGCAGTGCAGGCCGCGCGCCATGCCCGTGAAGGCGCGGACGAGATTGTGCTCCTCGATATTACCGCCACCCACGAAGGACGCGGCACGCTGCTCGATACCGTCCGCCGCACCGCCCGTGAGCTATTCGTTCCTTTCTGCGTGGGCGGCGGCATTCGCACCGCTGACGATGCGGCGCAGGTCTTTGACGCCGGCGCGG
Source organism: Terriglobales bacterium (assembly GCA_963776445.1). Classification (GTDB taxonomy): domain Bacteria; phylum Acidobacteriota; class Terriglobia; order Terriglobales; family Acidobacteriaceae; genus Telmatobacter. The sequence continues at coordinate 3,209 of CAVZNE010000173.1, read as the reverse complement.
ACAAGGTCAGTGTGAACTCCGCTGCGCTGAAAGATCCCACTCTGATTGACGCCATTGGTCGCAGCTTCGGCGCACAGGCCGTCGTCGTCGCTATCGACGCGCGGCGCGATCCCCAGGCTGCCGATCCGGTGCGCGACGCGCAGGTGTATGTGCAGGGCGGGCGCAAGCTGGCTGGCCGCCGCGTTGTCGAGTGGGCGCGCGAGGCGGAAGACCGCGGCGCGGGAGAAATTCTGCTTACCTCCATGAACTCCGATGGCATGCGCACCGGCTTCGATTGCGAACTGACCGCGGCAGTCAGCGAAGCGGTCGGCATTCCCGTCATCGCTTCCGGTGGAGCCGGAACCGTAGACCATTTTGTCGACGTCTTCGGGCGCGGCAAGGCCGATGCGGCTCTCGCCGCGAGCATTTTCCATTTTGGTATATCGAGCGCGCGTTCGCTCAAAGAAGAGCTGGCCAAGGCCGGCGTCTCCGTGAGGCTTCCATGCTGATTCCTTCCATTGATTTGCTGGGCGGTCAAATTGTTCAGCTGGTGCAGGGCGAAAAACTGCGCCTGGCCTTTGACGATTTTGAATACTGGATCGAAAAGTTCTCCAAGTTTCCTTTGGTGCAGTTGATCGATCTGGACGCGGCCATGCGCCAGGGCGATAACTCCGAGTTAGTCGCGCAGATTGCCAAGCGCCTGCCCGTGCAGGCCGGCGGCGGCATTCACTCCATCGAGCGCGCCCGTCAGGTGCTCGATGCGGGCGCAAGGCGCGTGATTATTGGCTCCGCGCTGTTCTCCGAGCAGGGAACTGTCAATACCGGGTTTGCCTCTGATCTTGCCGCCGCTGTCGGCGCGGAGCAGGTGGTGGCCGGCATCGACACCAAGAACGGCCGCATCGCCGTGAAGGGCTGGAAGGCGCAGGTCGAGCTCACGCCCGACGACGCGATTCCGCAGCTCGACCCCTATGCGAGCGCATTCCTCTATACGCATGTGGACGGCGAGGGCTTGATGAATGGCTTTCCCATCGAGACGGCCGCGCGCCTGCGCAAGTTGACGAAGCGGCAATTGATTGTGGCCGGCGGCATCCGCAGCCAGCAGGAAGTGGATGCGCTGGATGCGTTGGGCGCAGATGCCGTGGTGGGCATGGCGGTTTACACGGATCTGCTCACCGTCTAAGGTTTTCAAGCCAGGATCTGATGTGCTAAAAAGATACTTCCCCGATCCAGCACGAAAGGAAACGGAACCGTGACGACCAGGCAGAGCGGAATACGGATAGCCAAGCGGCTGGACGAAGTAGGCTTCTCCGACATTGTGCAAGTGCGCAACAAGGTTGTGGAGCTGCGTGCGGAAGGCATTCTGGTTCATCCCATGCACATGGGAGAGCCCTACTTTGAGACTCCGGACCAGATCAAGTACGCGGCCATCAAGGCGCTGACGGAGAACCAGACCCACTACGCTCCTTCCTCCGGCCTGTTGCCTCTGCGCCAGGCGCTGGTTTCCAAACTCGCGGCCAAGAACGGCATCCACGTCACCACCGACGAAGTGATCGCCACCATGGGTGGTTCGCAGGGTCTGTATGCGGCCTTCCAGAGCGTGCTCGATCCCGGCGACGACGTGATGGTGTTTTCGCCCTGCTGGGCGGCCATCATCGATCAGGTGACAGGTGCGCAGGCGCGGCCGCTGCTGGTGCCCACCTGCACCGCCCGCCGCAACGGAATCCGCAAGACGCTGGAGCAGTTTTCCACGCCCAAAACCCGGGCCATCTACTACAACACGCCGCAGAATCCCAATGGCCTCGTTTTTACCCGCGCCGAAGCGGAAGAGGTTGCGGCTTTTGCCCTGGAGCGCGGCCTGGTGGTGATTGCCGACGAGGCTTACGAGGACCTTGTTTACGAGGGAACGCACTTCTCCATCGCCTCTTTGCCGGGCATGGCGGAACGGACCATCACCAGCTTCACCTTCTCAAAAAGCTATGCCATGACCGGATGGCGCGCCGGCTATGCGGTAGCCAAAGAGCCCTTCATGACCGCGCTGCGCAAGGTGGTGCTCTACTCCACCAACGGCGTCACCACCCCGGTGCAGTACGCCATGATGCAGGCGCTCAAAACCCCTGAGGCAGAGATTGCGCGCCTCCGCGAGGAGTATCGCAAGCGCCGCGATCTGCTGGTGGCCGGCTTGAACGAAGTGGGCTTGGAGTGCGAAACGCCGGCGGGAGCCTTTTATGCCTTCCCGTGCGCGGAAAAGGTGCACAAGAATAGCCGCACGGCCGCGCAGATCCTGCTGGAAAAAGCGCACATCGCCACCATTCCCGGTGTGGTCTTCGGCGCACAGGGCGAAGGCCATTTGCGCTTCGGTTACGCTGTTTCCCTGAAGGAGATTGAAGACTGCGTGACGGCGCTGCGCAAGTTTTTCGCGTAGTCCCTGGTGTTTATTCCTTCACCTGGCCGGTGGCGCGGCTGGTCTCAACGCGCGAGGCCCGCAGCAGCCGCGCAATCTGCTTCAGATGCAGTTGCACCGCATAGGCGCGCAGAATCTCGGCCTGCGAGAATGCAATTCCCTTGGGCCGCGCCGCGTTCATCCGGACTTCCAGTTGGACAATATCCTCTTCCAGGTTCAAACCCGGCGGCGGAACGTCGAAGCGCCAGTTGTGAATGCATCCGCCCACATGGTGGAAACCGGTGCGGATGTCCACGGCCAGCTTTCCCAAGGCCGGCTCCAGTTGCTGCGCATAGCCGTCTTCGTGGCTGTCTTTGACTGAAAACTCCAGCGCCACCAGGGCGTCGAAGAGCGAGCGGCCAAACTGGGAGAGCGATCCCAGACCTTCCCGCCAGCCTGGACCGCCAGAAGGCTCATTGCGCGCCGCCTGCAGCAACAGGCTATTGCCGCGCAGCATGGCCAGCGCATCGTCACGCAGCGTGGGCAGGTTCTCTGCCGGGGCCCCGCGGAAACCCTCCAGAATCGCCTCAAAAAAAGCGCCCAGCACCAGAAACTCCTGCGCCAGGCCGTCGCGCAGCCGCAGACGGGCACGATCGGGGAGCACCAGCGTGGTCACGGCCAGCGCCACCACGATGCCCAGCACAACCTCGATTACGCGATCCAGAGCCAGGCTCTGGCGCGATCCGGCCTGCTGCACCAGCATGACGATGGTGATGGTGACTCCGGCCAGCCGCGAACTGCTGCGCAGCCCCAGCAACCCGCAGACGATGACCGCCGCGAGAACGGCCAG
>CAVZNE010000172.1:0-6114 GCA_963776445.1 Terriglobales bacterium | reverse complement strand
CAGGGGTGTTCTGATGCAGAGCCTCGCTGGCATAATATCCAGGGCGGGTTCGCGCCGTCAGGCCGGGTCTCAGGCACACAATGCTAATCTTGCGGAACTGTGCCGTAGCTTCGCTTTGGTTGGCCGGCGAGTAGGCGATCGTGTAATAGTGGGCACCTAGTTCGACGGCGGAAGAGATCTGCTGCGCCACGTCATTCCTGCCCCGAACCACACGGCCGCCGGTCACGGGGCCCAGTCTGTCAAAGTCGTCGCTGACTCCGAAGGGATCAAATCCGTCGGCAAGTGCATCGCCGGCTGTCTGCAGGAACTCCATTTGCGAGGAATCCGTGATCTCGGTCATGCCGGCAGCCGAACTGGAGGGATCAACGGCGTAGAGCGTGATGTGTGTCTCCAGCAGGAGGTTGGTGATGTGCTGAAGGGCGTTCTTCACCTCCTGGGCGTCGTCCCCATCAATCGTGGTGGGATTGATGGTGGGAAAACCTCCGCCTACCCAGACCAGGTTCTTGCGGCCTGAGATGGAGGCATAGCTCTGGGCAATCTCCTCGATCGCGCGCAGCGACTGGTCAAGGCGCTCGACAGGGCCAAACTCCGTTTTTCCGTTCAGCTCCAGCTTCCAAGGGTATGCCGTGGGAGCAGCCGCAAGTGCTCGCAGCAGTGCATCGCGATCCCGGGTGAAAGGCTGCAGTAGCTTGAAGTGGTTGTCGGAGACAGTGAGCAGCGTGGTGGGCAACGACAGAAGCGCGGGCTGTGCGGCAAGGTAATCCCGAAGGCAGCGGCGCGCAAAGGAACTGTCGGCAAAGTGGGTATTCAACTGGTCAAGCACCAGGATGCTGACAGGGGAATGGCCAAAACTGGCAGGCCGTTCGGGGTTGAAGACCGCGGAGATGCCCGCGGAGATCGAGCTTTGAGGAAGCGTGTGTGCCGAGGGCGGCTCGACAGAGCCGATGCGCTGTGGCTTGCCGTCTTCAAACACCTGAAAATCCTTGACGCCAAGACCATCGACTGGCTTGCCTTCCTTGTCGGTGACCACCACGTCCAGAACGACCAAGCGTGCATTCACCCTCAAAGTGGCGGATGAGCCGGAGGTCCCATTGGGCGTTTGCGCGCAAAGGGCAGATGGCAAGGCGAGAGATGCAATGGAAACGACCAGCAAAGTGATGGAGACTGGTATGTAGCCGGAAAAACGGACGAGCAGGGCGACGGGCAGTTTCGGCATGTTTCCTTCATTTGTAAAAACGCGAGGAACGGCTTCGTATAGGGTTCTTACAGCTTCATTTTAATCAAGGAGACGGCAGATGGTCGGGATGAATAGACGGTGGTCGGGAAGGTGCAAAACCGCCTTGCGCACTGCGGCAGCGGGTATGCTTCTTTTTCTTATGGCGGTTACGCAAAGTTGGGCTTGGGGGCGCGAGGGGCATCGCCTCACCGCACTTGTAGCAGAGCAGTATCTGACACCGGATACCAAGGCACAGATTGCCGAACTGCTGGGTAAAGAAACGCTGGCCGATGTTGCGCCGTGGGCGGACACCTATCGTTCCGATCATCAAGAAACCGGCAAGTGGCACTATGTGGACATTCCCAAGGCAGAGGCGAAATTCGACCGCAACCGGGACTGCCCCATATCCGCGACGGACCCCAAGTCGCCTTGGCGCGATTGCGTAACCGATCGCATTCTCTTTTTCGAGGGACGTCTTGGCGATTCAGCGCTAAGCACAGAGGAGCGAGCCTTCGCGTTGAAGCTTCTGGTGCACCTGATCGGAGACGTCCACCAGCCTTTCCACGCCATGGGCGACGACCGCGGCGGCAACGGGATCGCCGTCAGCTTCCTCGGTTCCAGCACGTGTGGCACATACAAGTGCAATCTGCACGGCGTTTGGGATAGCTCGATCATCGAAGAGCAGGGACTCAGCGAGGAGAAATACACCCAAAAGCTCCTCCAGGAGATCAAAGACAATAATTGGGAGCGGCTCGCCGGCGGTGAGCCGACCACCTGGGCCAATATCTCGCACCATTATGCTGTGGAGGCGGAAGCGCCGAACGGCGCACTGCTTTCCCGCGAGTATGTGTCCGAGGAGGCCAAGGTAGTGGATGCCCAATTGGCGCTGGGAGGCCTGCGCCTGGCGCGTGTGCTGAATCGCATTCTCGGAACGCCGGTAGAAAGTCCGGCTGCGATTCCCTCCCCTGACAAAGACGCAAAGGACGCGATACTCCAACCAAAGTGAGAATGGTCAGGAGCCATTCTGAATGCGAAAAGGGGCGGCCATTGCAGCCGCCCCTTTTCCTTGCTCCATAGGATTTCAGTTAGAAGTGAAGTCGGGCCGCGATCTGCATCTGGCGCGGGCTGTAGGTGTAGTTGCTGTTGGAGTTGGTGTATTGGCCGAAAGTGGAATACGGCGTCAGCGATGTTCCCGTGGTGCTACCCAGCGAGTAGGCATCGTTGTTGACGCCGGTGATGTTCTGGTGGTTCATCAGGTTGAACATTTCCGCGAAGACTTCCAGCCGGTAGTGCTCGAAATACTTGTTATCGATGTAGAAATTCTTGCCCAGACGCAGGTCGACGACTGCGGTCTTGGGCCGGTTGAAGGAGTTGCGGTCTATCCAGGGCAGACGGTCCGCAGTCGATCCGGAACCGTTCAAGCCGCCGTAGGCCGGGTTCACCGCGCACACACCTGAACCCGTTGCTGTCACGGCCGAAGCAGTACACCCGTCCGTTCCGATGGGAACGGTGAGGCCTCCGGGGTTGGTGTTGGCGTTGTAGGCAGCTACGGAGCCGGACACATAGGGCGTGTAGGGCAGTCCGGTTTGCATTTGCACCAGCGGTGCGATTCGCCAGCCACCCAGCGCCTTGTCCTTCAGTCCGCGGAAGTGCGTCTGCGGCTGATAGACCGCCGCAAAAACGAAGCGCTGCCGAACGTCCATTGAACTGTTGCCGTGCTCCAGATTGAGGTTGGTCGGATCCAATGCGTTATAGGTGGGAACCACGGTGGAAAGATACGGATTGTCGTCCAGTGCGTGTGACCAGGTGTAGTTCGCCATCAGCGAGAAGCCATTTTCATAGCGATGGTTGATCTGAGCCGCCAGCGCGTTATAGCTGGAGTTGACATTGCTCTTCACGTCGAGGATCTCGCCATACGCGGGATTCGGCCGGGTGCTCTTCGATGTTCCTACCGGCTGCAGGAAAACCTTGGTGGTGAATGATTGGCCTGCAGCGAAGGGCAGCGCTTTCCCCCCGTTCGGCAGAGTTACGTAGCCGCTCTGCGCAGGCTGGGGATAATTGGAATACGACGGAGTCGAGCCAGAACTGATTCCATAAGACGTGCTCGCGCTGGCGGTCGTCGCTGGCGGGGCAATGGTAAAGGTGTAGTTGTAGGTTGCGCCCGGTGAAAAGTTAGTGTCGACGGCGCTGGGAAGCTCCCGGCCGAATGAGGACATATAGGTCAGGGCGAAGACGGTGTTATGTCCCATGTCCTGCTCAATGGCAATGTCGGCCTCATGCACCTGCGGGTTCTGCATGTGCTTATCGAGATACGCGACAGTCGTTGTTGGAGGCGCTGGCGTGGAAAGCTTGCCCAACACCGTCGAGTTTCCGGCAAAGCAGTTGTACACGTCCGTCAGGCTACTGACCAGGTTGGGAAAGGTCGGCCCGCAGTGTCCGGCATACAGGCTTGCGGAGTTGCCTCCGCTGCTGGTGAGGTTGATCTGAGCATTCGTGGCGCCGGATTCTTCGTAGGTTTGCAGGATATTCGAGTTGATGATGCGCCCGAAGTACATGCCATAGCCCCCGCGCACGATGGTTTTGTGACTCATGTAGGGGTCCCAGGAAAAACCAAAGCGAGGCGCGATGTTGTTGCGATCATCGGGTTGGTTAGCGGTCTGCGGAAGAGCCGTCCCAGCCGCGATGGCCGAGGCATACGTGGTATTGGCAAAGGCAGTGACGAGTGCGGGGTTTCCGGTATTGGGGAACGGATTGACCGGCACATACTCGTACTCATAGCGCGCGCCCAAAGTCAGCGTTAGATTGGGCAGAATCCGCCAGTCGTCTGTCGCATAGCCAGCATACTCGCGCGTGGCGATCTCGCCGACCGGATTGCCAAAGGCCTGTCCGTAGCTATAGTAGAGCGGGGTATAGCCTGTACCGCCGAGCCCAGTGGTGGCGTGCAGGTAGTCCGAGATGAAATCGTACGAATAGTCGTAGCTATAGTTGCCGTTGCCGTCGTAGAGGTTGTTCACATAATCGACCACCCGGTTGAATTCAAGACCGGCCTTGGAGATATGCTTTCCGTGGCTCCAGGTGGCGCCATCCAGCAACTGTAAGCGGCGCTCGTCGGGGTCCGCGGCGCGGTCCAGATTCTCGCTCTTGCCGATATCGAAGCCTTGCACGAACTCGTAGCCGATGGTGATATCCGCGGGCCTGCCGAAGGCATTATTCGCCAGCGGAAGTTCGTTGGGCAGGGGCGTATCGGAGAGTGTGTACTCCAAATCCCGGCCGTACTGCGCGACGGCTTCATTCACCACCGTGTCGGACAGGATTGATGTTAGCCGCGCAACGCCAAAGTCTTCCTTGACGAAGTCGTTGCCGAACGAGCCCCGGCCATAGAAGACGGAGGACTGTGTCTGGAATCCGTTTGGAGAGGACTCCCGCATGCGGTTGTACATGACGGACAGGCGGTTGCGGTCGTTGATCTGATAGTCCACCTTGGGCAGGTTGATGACCTGATCCAGGGTCCGCGGAACCGCTCCCAAGAAGCTGCTGATAATGCCCAACCCCTGCTGGTAATAGGCTGATCCAGCCTGGAAGTTACCCGGCAAACCGAGTGAGGCTGCGATTGCACAAGCGTTGTAATCGCCTTCCGTGGATAAGGTAAGGGAGGTTGCGGTAAAAGAGTTCGCACCGCAGGTTTCGCCGGAAGGAAGCGTTGCATTCGAGGGAGCGAAGGTGTCATTCGGGTCTGGAGCGCGGCCCGTGCCTGGGAAATTGCGACGGGACTGATCGTAGGCATAGAACCAGAACAACTTGTTGTGCCGCAACGGGCCGCCGGCGCCAAACCCCCATTGTTTGCGCCAGTCGGTCGGCTTGTAAGGAACGCTATTGTAGCCTCCGCTGCCGTTGGCAACGCTCAACAATGTATAAGGATTCGTGGCGCCGCCCAGGTCGTTGTCGCGGTCGTAGAAGAAGAGCTCGCCGTGAAGTTGATTGGTGCCACTCTTGGTTACGGTATTGATGACGCCGCCGGCCGACCGGCCGTACTGCGCGGAATAGTTTGAAGTATTGACCTGGAATTCCTGAATGGCAGCCTGGGTGATCGAGTAGGAAGCGCGGGTACGTCCACGCGCCTCGGAGAAGTAGGCCTGGTTGTCGTCCGCGCCATCCACGGTGTTGTTATTCAGCAGGAAGCTGATACCGCGGAAGCTGAGCAGTCCGAAACCATCTGAGTTGGAGACCACGCCGGGAGTCAGAAGGGCAAAGTTTGACCAGCGGCGGCCATTGATCGGCAGGTTGTCGATGGCGTCCTGGTCGAGGGTCGCGGAGATGTCGTTGGACTGGGAATGCAACAGCGGCGTCGCATCTGTAACCTCGACACTGTCGCTCACCGATCCCGGCTTCATCGCCGGCGAAACCGTCGACAGGCTTCCGACGGTGACCTGGATGTCGTTGGCGTGGAAGGTCTCAAAGCCCTCTGCCGTGAAGCTCGCGCTGTAGCTGCCCGGCTCCAGTTCGGAAATGCGGTACTCGCCGGAGCCATTGGTCTTGCCGGTGCGCGTAACACCGAATTCAACCGACTTCACCGTGATGGTGGCGCCGGGCAAAAGGGCGCCTCCATTGTCGGAAACCGAGCCCCCGATGGCGCCCGTGGTCGCCGACTGCGCATGGGCGAAGAACAAGGATTGAAAAAGCAGGCACACAGCAAGAAGCGAAAACCGGAGCGGATGAGACATGAGACGACGGCTGACGATCAAGGTGGTTCTCCTAAAGGGCCAAATGCGAAAGTAAAACGATGAATGCTTGCGACATTGATCGAGGAAAGGAGAGTAATCCGGCATTGGTTCCTCCCACTCCCCTTCACCCTCAATCCCGAGGCGTTGACACCGGCTATTGCACATTCAAGGTCACCG
>CAVZNE010000171.1:0-9447 GCA_963776445.1 Terriglobales bacterium | reverse complement strand
AGAGTGCTTCTCCGCTTCATGGGGCTGCATCCCCCGGAACTGGGGGTTCTTTTCAGGCGCTGGAGACCCTTGACGGGCCAGGTTCCGGTATTCCGGCCTGCCAAGAGCCTGCCTGTTCCACTTGGGCAGCATGTGCTACTCTTCGGCGTGTGAATTTTTCGTGGTCCTACTGGTCGGAACGATGTAATCTCATTCGTAGGAAAAACCACTGTTTATTAGTTTCCGACTTGATCCGGTTACGAAAGAACCCCGGGCCAGGCCGTGGTGTCGCAAATGCAGACATTCCCAAGATCTTGCGCCGTTTTGCCGATAGTGCACCAAGAGGCAGAAGATTGCCTGAACTTGACCCGCAGTTTCCGGGCTTACCGCAGATGAGGCGCACCGTATGAACAAAATCATCCTGGCCGATTCACAGGCAATCTTCCGCGCAGGCACCGCCAAGGTGCTCGCCAGGGACGAAGATTTGCGCATCATTGCGCAATGCACGGATGTCGACCGCATGCAGCACGCGATCATGACCTTTCCGGGTTCAATCGTCCTTTTTGCCGCCGCTCTGCGTCCGGATCTGGCCCAGTTGCGCACCTTGCTTGAGACCACCGGCAGCCGCGGCATTGTGATTGCCGAAAACAACGAGCCCGGTGCGCCCTATTTGCGCCAGGGCTTTCGCGGCGTGGTCTACCGCAGCGTCACCGGACCAGCGCTGGTGGAGTGCGTGCGCCGCGTCGCCGCCGGAGAAAACTGGCTGCCTCCGCAGTTGGTGCAGGCCGATTCGCCCGAGGAAGATATGGTGGGCACGCGCGTCCGCGACCGCTTTACTCCCAAGGAGATGCGCATCGTGGCCCTCATCGTCCAGGGCTGCAAGAACCGCGAAATCGCCACCCGCCTCAAAACCACCGAGCAGGTGATCAAAAACTATCTCCGCTCCATCTACGACAAGACCGGCGTCAGCGACCGTCTCGAACTGGCCCTGTTCACCATCCACCACCGGGTGCTGGCCCAGGCCGCCGCGGACGTGGGAAGCAAACTCGAAGCCGAAGAGCATGCCGCTGCCTCCGCGTCGGCTTCGGCCGTGGCGTAGAGATTTTCCTGGGATTCCGCTTCAATATCAAAGCAACGAAAGGGGATGGGCCAAGGCCCATCCCCTTTCGTTGCAGTTTTGTCAGCCTGGCGTCAGGCTCTGTGGAACAAGGATTACCGCTATCGCAGCGTCTCTCCCACGCTTTTGGACTGCGTAAACAGCAGCAGATAATCCGGGCCGCCGGCCTTGGAGTCGGTGCCACTCATGTTGAACCCGCCGAAAGGGTGCGCGCCCACCATCGCGCCGGTGCACTTGCGGTTGAAGTACAGATTGCCCACGTGAAACTCGCGGCGGGCGTGGTCGATGCGGGCGCGGTCTGACGTGTAGAGCGAGCCGGTCAGGCCGTACTCGGTGTTGTTGGCCACCTCCAACCCTTCTTCGAAGCTCTCCACGCGAATCAGCGCCAGTACCGGGCCAAAGATCTCTTCCTGGGCCAGCACGCCGCCCGGCGGCACGTCGGCAAACACTGTCGGTTCAAGGAAGTAGCCGCCGTCGGTGGTGGCCGGCGCGTGCCCGCCGAGGATCAGCCTCGCTTCCCTCTTGCCGGTCTCGATATAGGCCAGCATGGAGTCCAGCGCGGCCTTGTTGATGACCGGGCCGAGGCTCGGATTGACTGTGGGATCGCCCACCGTCAGTTGCGCCACGCGGGTGCGCAGCCGCTCGATAAACACTTCATAAATCGGGGCTTCGATGATGGCGCGGGAGCAGGCGGAGCACTTTTGCCCGCTGAATCCAAAGGCCGAGGCCACCACGCCTTCGACGGCCAGGTCGAGATCGGCATCGGCGCAGACCAGGATGGAGTCCTTGCCGCCCATCTCCAGAATGGTTCGCTTGAGCCAGATTTGGCCCGGCTGTGCCTTGGCGGCGCGCTCGTGAATCTGGAGTCCCACGGCTTTGGAGCCGGTAAATGAGACGAAACGGGTCTTGGGGTGCTCGACGATGGCGTTGCCGAAAGTTGCGCCGGAGCCAGGACACAAGTTGACGACGCCGCCTGGAAGTCCAACTTCTTCAAGCACTTCCATGAACTTGGCGGCGATGGTAGGGGCGTCGCTGGAGGGTTTCAGAATGACTGTGTTGCCGGTGACGATGGCTGCGGCGGTCATGCCCGCCATGATGGCGAAGGGGAAGTTCCACGGAGGAATGACGGCGCCTACGCCGAGCGGGATGTAGAAGAACTCGTCGCGTTCGCCGGGGTACTGGATGGCCGGGGTTGCCGTGGCCAGGCGGAGGGCTTCGCGAGCGTAAAACTCAAGGAAATCAATGGTTTCGCCCACATCGGCGTCGGCTTCTGCCCAGTTTTTGCCGACCTCGAAGGTGAGCCACGCGCAGAACTCGAATTTGCGATTGCGGATGATCTCTGCTGCGCCCAGAAGCAGGGAAGCCCTTGTTTCTACGGGGGTTCTGCTCCAGGACTCGAAGGCATGAAGGGCTGCCTGCATGGCCAGTTCGGCGTGTTCCGCGCCGGCTTTCTGGTGGATGCCGACGAGTTGAGTGGGGCGGGCGGGGTTCACCGAGCGAATCTTGTCCTCGGTTTTGAGCCGGTGGCCACCGATGACCAGGTCGTACTCCGAGCCCAACTGGCTCGAGACCAAGTCCAATGCGGTCTGCATGGTACGGATGTTTTCAGGGGCCTTGAAATCGAGGAAAGGCTCATTCACAAACCCGCCCTGGGGCGAGCGCGGCTGAATTTGGGTGGGAAGAGGGTTTGCCATAGCGACTCCAGTGTAGTCGAGTTGCACGACGCGTGCTCTTGACAGGTAGCGAAGCGGGAGCGGAAAGTGACGCCAAGGAGACGCGGATGGATGCGTCCGATTTCCAAAGGAACGAAGCGGGACAGAAGATGCACAGACTGTTTGTGGGGATTCCTGTTCCGGCGAATGTGGCCGGGGCGCTTGGCGGACTGAGCCGGGCGGGCGGGATGGAACTGGCCAGGATGCGCTGGACCGAGCCGGGCAAGATGCACATCACGCTGCGGTTTCTGGGCGGCGCGCCGGATGCGGCGATCGAGCGGATGAGCCGGCGGCTGGAGACGATCCGGTTCTCCCGCTTCGACGTGGTTCTGGAGGACGCCGCGCTCTTTGAGCGGGTGGGCGTGTTCCTGGTGAAGGTGCAAGGCTCGCCAAGCCTGCTGGCGCTGCAGAGGCTGGTGGAACAGGCGGCGCAGGAGGCGGGTTTCGGCCCCGAGAACAAGCCGTTCCAGGCGCACATTACCTTGGCCCGCGTCCGGCGCGGAACCAAACTGGGCGGGTCCGCACAACAACTGAAGGCCGTGACGCGGCTGGACAGCCTGTGCAAGGCCCTGCCGGCGCGCCGGTTCGCCGTGGAGACGTTGGTCCTGTATGAATCGATCGACGGGAAGTATTTGCGGCTGAGAGAGTTCGGGGTGGAGGCATGGAGTAGGGAATAGAACGGCTACGGTGGGGGGTGCTTTCTCTGGTCCCAAAGGCAGGATCTCCACCCTACGAACGAAGACCTGTCCGTGGGAACCCCGGACCTGGGGTGCCCGGCTTTGATCCGGGTGGACGGAGTAGAACACAGGACTCCGCATGAGCGCGCGCGGAACCACGATCTGAGCAGCAACTCGGCCCTGGCGATTATTCTGAAATGTGACTACTCCGCCTTTCTCCGCGCCCAAGCCCTTTGCCGCCCCAAAGCCCTACACTGTCCCCAAACCTCCGCTGCGGAAGAGCCGCTTCCGTTCCTTCCTTAAATGGTTTGGCATCACGGTGGCATCGCTTTGGCTGCTTGCCGCGCTGAGCCTGGTGGCCGCGCGGTGGATCGACCCGCCGACCACCGCGTTGCACATCGAGCGCCGCTTGCAGGCCCTGGTCCACGGAACGCCCTATCACGAGCGCTACGACTTCATCCCGATGAGCCAAATCTCGCCCAACTTTCAGCACGCCGTGGTGGCCGCGGAGGATGCGCGCTTCTACATCCACCATGGGTTCGATTGGCATGCGATTCAGTTGGCTGCCGAAGAGGACATGGAAGGCGGCCGCACGCGCGGCGGCTCCACCATTACACAGCAACTGGTAAAAAACCTGTTCTTCGGAACGGGCGGCTCCGTCTTCCGCAAAGCGGCGGAGTTCACCCTGGTGCCGGTCGCGGAACTGGTGCTCGGCAAGCGGCGCATTCTGGAGATATATCTCAACGTGGTGGAATGGGGCCCTGGCATTTATGGCGCAGACGCGGCGTGCCATAACTACGACAAAACTTCGGCGCGGAATATCGGCAGGGAACAGTCGGCGCGGCTGGCAGCAATTTTGCCCGCTCCCCTGAAGCGGCGGCCCGAGCGGATGAATAGTTATAGCGCGGTTATCCTGCGGCGGATGCGGCAAATGGGGTGGTAATTGGGGGCGGAGTTATTACCCATGCCGCTGCGGGGGTAACTCGTGTGCTGGGCTGTAGCGGATCGTCGGCAACTTTAGAGTTATAGCTTCATACTGTCCCATCCATCCGCGGTGAAGCGCTGCGGATGGATGGGGCCCCCAGTCTGTGCTACCTCAAGCGAATAAAGTTCAAGTTACTTGTGCGATTCGGTGGGCTGGTTGGCGACTTGGAGGTAGTTCTTGACGCTGAAGACGCCGGAGACGCCGTTGGCGCGCAGGAAGGCTACATCCTTGTCGGCCTGGGAGTCGACTGTGCCATAAAGCTCGACGTTGCCGTTCTGCACCGAGATGCGGATTGGTTTGGCAGGGTCGATGGCGTACTTGTTCAACATGCCGTAGCCATAGACGGCGCGAGCCACGGCCATGCGCGTCTGGTCATCCATCATGGAGACGGGATCGACCTCGATGTCGTCGACCACATCCTTGACGCCGGGATAAGTAGAGACCAGGGCCAGGGCGGAGTCCTTGTCCACATCGGTGCGGGCATGGCCGCCCAGGGTGACGACGCCGTTCTCCACGGCGAGGGCGATGGCGTTGAAGGTGTTGCCGTAGCCGACGCGGTCGTAGGAGAGCTTTTCAGCCAGCTTGTCTTTGAGTTCGGCGTCAGAAATCGTGGGGCCGGCCACCTGGATGTGGTTGCGTACCGCATCGACGCCCTTGGCCTTGAGCACGCGCTTGCCGGCGTCGGCCTTGTACTGGTACAGGCTTACCGAGCCGGACAGGGTGGCGATGCCGTTGTCCACGCTGACCGTAACCTCTTTGAACTGCGACTTATTGAGCCGCGCCTGGGCCGCGCTGAGGGCAAGGTTGTCTTGCTGCGCCTGGGGTTGCGCGCCAGAGAGTGGGGCGGCCGCGAAAGAAAGTTGCGGAAGGGCCAGGAAGGCCGAGGCCAACAGAATCGCCGGTAGAGCAAATTGGGGAACGCGCATTGTTCTGGTCATGGATGAAATCCTCCTTGCAGTTGCAATAGAACCGGGGAAAAACGGCGGGCGATGGATTGCCAGCCTTTGTTTGCTTCTATAGACACAGATGCAAGGGAAAGGTCGCGCGTCGGCGCCTGCGGTGCGGCCAACGTTGCCTTGTGGAGTTTGTCGTTTCACTCATCTCAGAAGCGGTAACGGAGGGCGAGTTGGGCGAGGCGGGGCGGCATGGCGCTGACGGCCTGGCCGAAGCTCGAACTGGAGAGATTGCCCTGGACGGCGGCGGGACCGAAGAACTGCGCGTGGTTGAAGAGGTTGAAGGCTTCGGCGCGGAACTCGAGGGCGCGATTGTCTTTGACGAACAAGCTGCGGGAGAGTGTGGCGTCGCAGTTGACCAGGCCGGGTCCGGAGAAGAAGCGGCGGCGGGCGTTGCCCTGGGTTCCCAAGGTCGGAAGAGAGAATTGCGAGGCGTCGAACACAGGCGAGCCGCCGCGCGGGTTGCGGTTGAGGGAGAGTGATGCGCCGGTCCAGGCCGGGGTGTCCACGCCGTTGTTGTTGATGCCGTTGGGAATGGAGCCGAGCAGGGAGGTGTCGTTGTTGTTCAGCAGCGTCACGGGCAGGCCGGAGGTGAAGCGGGCGATGCCGGCGACGGACCAGCCGCTGGCCATGGCATGGAGCAGCCCTCCTGGCTTGGGTCCAGGCAACTGATAGTGGAAGCTGGTGACCAGGTTGTGGCGCAGGTCGAAGGCGGAGAGAGCGCGGCTGAGCGATGGATTGACAGGGTTGACCGGCTCCGGCAATCCCGAAGACTGATCGATGGACTTGGAGAAGGTGTAACTGGCCAGCAGGTCGAGGCCGCGGGTACTGGCTTTGAAGCTGGCTTCAAGCGCGTTGTAGTTGGCGTTGGCGGTGGTGCGCTGCAACTCGACGCTGCCAAAGGCGGGGCCGAAGCGGGTGCGGGCGGCCTGCTCGTTGAAGGGGCCGCAGATCTGATCGCCGAGCGAGAGACAGAGGGCGGGGTCGGCGGGATTGGCTTCTTCCAGCACCAATAAGTGATGAGATGAAGTGCCGATGTAGCTGACGGTGGCCAGAGCGCCGGTGCCGAACTGGCGCTCGACGCTGGCCATCCAGTGCTGGGCGTAGGGCGTGACATCGCCCGGATCGACCGCGGGAATGCCGACCAGCGGCTCGAACTGGGTCCAGTCCACGCTGGAGTTGGGATGAGAGCGGCTGGCGCCATAGGCCACCTTTTGCAGCGGGAAGCGCTGGCCGGCATCCGCGCCGGTGGCGGCCACGGTGAAGGGCGACTCGAACAAGGGCGGCGCGGCAGAGGTGTAGGTGTAGCCGTAGGGCGGGTTGGCGCTCATGATGCCGGCGGAGAGGCCCTCGTAGGCGGTGTAGAAGATGCCGTAGCCGAGGCGGACGCTGGTTTGTCCGGGCTGGCCGGTGAGCTGTTGCAGCCAGGGCGTGGCGGAGAACGGCGAATACGCTACGCCGGCGCGTGGGGAGAAGTTGTTGCGGGCGGGAGCCAGCGAAGTGGGCACGCCGGGGTCGCCGGGGAAGACCAGACCCTGCGGCGCGCCGGGAAAGACCTGGGACTGCTGGCCTTCAACAAGGGTTTGCAACTGGTTGAACTTTTCCCGCCAGGGGCGGATGCGATCCCAGCGAACACCGAAGTTGAGGGTGAGTTCGCTGGAGAACTTGAAACTGTCCTGCGCAAAGGCTGCGAGGTACAGGTTGCGGTTGTAGAAACTGCTGGCCTGGCCCTGGGTGAAGCTGGAAGGCACGCCCAGCAGGAAGTCGGCGAAGTCGAGGCCGGTCTCCGAACCGTTGAAGGCGAAGCTGCCGTTGAAGATGGTGTCGGGGTGGGTATTGATCTGGCTGGAGTGGACCTCAAACCCGGCTTTGAGGCCGTGCTTGCCGGCAATGCGCGAGAAGAAGTCGCCGATCTCGTAGATGTTTTCGGCCTGCACGATGGCCGTGGTGTCGACGCCCAGGGTGAAGTCGTTGAAGGCGATGTTCTCAACGCCCTCGGTGGATGGCTTGAGGGCGACGATGCCGGTGAAGCCTTGAGAAGCCAGCGAAGGGCCGACGCCGCCCTGGGGCTGGCCGACCTGATTGGCATTGCGCATGTAGCTCAAGTGGAACTCGTTGAGCGAGGCGCTGCCGAAGGTTTTGGTGTGGCCCAGACTGAGGAGTTGGGCGCGACCCTTGGATGTGGCGCTGAAGCCGGGCACGCTGGCTCCGCCGGTGCCGGTGGGGTAGGGATTGTCGAGCGTGTAGCCGTCGAGGAAGTAGTAGGCGGTCAGCGCGCCGCGGCCGTGGGTCCAGTCTGCGCGCAATGCGCCTTTGTTGTCGCTGAGGGTTTCGGCCTGGGCGGCGGTGGCGAACAGAGCCGATCCGGCGTCGGGTGCGGGAACGTACGAAAGCAGAGACTTGGCGGGCGCGGACCAGGCGCTGGCTGGGATGGAGCCCGTTGGAAAGACTTGCGCGTAGGGCTCGCCGGAGGTGACTTTGTACCCGAGCCGCGCGGAGAGCAGGGCGGCCCAGGCCGCACCGTTGACGCTGCCGGTGAGCGGCGTCTGGCTGAAGTCGCCCGCGCGCTGGGCCAGGGAGGGAACGGCGATGTTGCCGGTGTCAATGCCTTCGGTGAGGCAGGTTCCCTGGTAATCGCCGAAGAGGGCAAGGTTCTTGTGGAAGGGAGTGCCGCCGAGGGTGCCACCGAACTGGTTCTGGCGATAGGCAGCGCGGTCCTGTGAAAAGTAGTTGCGGGCGTCCAGAGCGGTGTTGCGCAGGAACTCGAAGGCGCTGCCGTGCAGGTTGGCGGTTCCGGCCTTGGTGGTGACCAGGACCTGGCCGCCGCTGGAGTTGCCGTACTCTGCGTCGAAGTTGCTGGTGAGCACGCGGAAGCTGTCGATGGAGTCGAGGTTGGGCACGATGGATGTGCCCATATTGACGTCTTCCTCCACGTCGCTGCCGTTGACGCGAAAACCGTTGGAGGCCTCGCGCTGGCCGCTGATGGAGAGGTTGCCGGGGTTGGCGTCGCCGGAGGGCGGCGTGGAGGCTACGCCGGTCATGATGACCGCGCCGGGCTGGGCAGTGCTCATGGGCACGATGCCCGGCTGCACGGCCATGAGATCGGTAAAGCTGCGGCCGTTCAGAGGCACGCTTTCAATCTTCTTGGTGTCGAGCGTCTCGCCGATCTGGGTGCTGGTGGTTTCGGCGGCCAGAGCGTCGGCGGTGACTTCAACGGTTTGCGTGCTGGAGGCGATTTGCAGGGTCAAGTCGAGACTGGCGGCGGGTTGGGATGCGCTCAGAGTCGCCTTGACGGACAGGGGTGTGAAGCCGTCGGCGACGATTTCAACTTGATAGCTGCCCGGCGCGGGCACCTGTACGCGGAACTCGCCCAGGTCGCCGGTGAGGGATTCGGCGGCTGGCTGAGAACCAGCGTTGTGGATCGTGATATGAGCCTGGGGAATGCGGCCGTCGCTGGCGTCGTGGACGATGCCGGAGATGGTGAAAACCGGACCAGCAAACAGCGAGGGAGGACAACCGACGAGAAGGAGGAAGAAGGAAAGCAGGAACGACTTCAAAAGACATGACCTCAGGTTTCTGCATTAGGAACACGGACGGGGGAAACTGGCTTAGACCTGCAGCAACGTGCGCCTCAAGGAATGTAGAAACCAAATATCCGATCGAATCAGTCCTTATTTAATATACGACTAAATCTGTCGGGGATCAAGGAAGCGTATCAATGTCATCTCATTTTTCGGGATGAAGAGGGAAAAGTTCTTCGGAGGGGATTTTGGGATTTTGGTTTTTGAACAGGCTGCAATTGGGCGTTTTGCTCAGTAAGAAACAATCCCTCGCAGGCTGAAGCCGCACGCTTTCAAAGTTGGGGCGGGGTTACCCAGGATTGCGCGCCGAGGGTTTGGCAGGAGAGGGTGGCGAGGGCCGAGGCCTGGCGGAGGGCGGGTTCGAAGTCCGGATCGAGCGCGAAGTAGTGGCAAAAAGCGCCGTGTAGCACGTCTCCTGCGCCCAGGGTGTCTTTGGCGTCAAT
>CAVZNE010000170.1:0-12351 GCA_963776445.1 Terriglobales bacterium | reverse complement strand
GTGTTATGTCGTGCCTTTCGTTCACTTACGTATTGCTCCAGATACTGGCCATGCATCCCAGCCACAAGCTGTATTGGGGCAGTGACACGAATCTGTATCGCGGCGCGGCGGGAGTAGTGAAGACCGATGGCGCATTTAATGCCGTAAGCGGCTATCAGGTCAACGGAACCCCGCTTGCGACAGGAAATATGAACGACTGGACTAACACGGGAATTTCAAATGGCTACGTTCCCGCCTGGAACTCTACGTCTGGTAAATGGACGCCGACAGCATTGCCCAGTTCGGTTGCTGACACCACCTTTACTACCAGTACGGCATCCGTGGCGGCAAACACCTGCAATGCTACAGTTCAGGTAGCCATGAGCGGCGTAACCGCGAGCATGACTTTCGCCGTCACGCCAACTTCCGACACAAGCGGCGCTACCGGGTGGGGCAGCACGGGAGGGCTAATGCTTGATGTGTGGCCTACGGCAGGCTACCTTAACTACAAAATTTGCAACCAGACGACGGCGGCCATTTCGTCTCCTGGAGCAGTGACCTTCAACGTGAGCGCGAGGTAATGATGAAAAAGATTCTGCTGTTGATTGCAATCTGCCCGGTGCTTGCCGTTCTGCTGGCGGCAAGCGGCGCTCAGTACACAATTCCCATGCACACCGGAGCTTTGACTCCATTCGCGTGTGGATCGCTGCCGTTTTCGGACAGCTTTAGCGGCAGCGGCGGACTAACTCCCTGTTGGTCGATAACGGCAGAGTCCGGGTCTGTCGCGTGTTCGCAGGCTTCAGGCGCGTCTGTTTCCAGCAGCGCGAGTTCCACCTGTGTAGAGACAGTTACTGGATTGGCTTTCCCAAACCCAACTCAATATGTGCAAGGGAAGGTATCCTTCACTTCCGGCGCGTACTCCGGCATCTGTCCAAGCATGAAGACGACAGGTTACGGTGTGTGTTATTTCCCGGCAAACAAGGCCCTTTACTCCATTACCCCAACCGGAGGTGCGGTCATTCAATCGGGGCTCCCCTCGGTAACATCGGGCAACGTACTCAAGGTGACGATGACCAGCACTTCGATCTCGATTTACGATGTCACGACGAGTACGACTGTTCTGGGATCAGTCGCATATTCCAACACGACCTACAACAGCGGACCTCCTGGCATGTGGGTGGCAGGGCCGTCAGGGAACAGCATTGCGGCATTCACCGCGGATTGAGGAGGCAACTGTCCCGGCAGGCACACCGTTGCATGACAGGAGTGGAAGTTACGTCGACGCAACCAGCCAGATCAGGCTGGTTGCGTGGTCCTGTGGAGCACGGCTGGGACACTGTGAGTTATATATCCAGTAATTGTCGACCAAGTTGCAGGAGGGAAACGAAGGTAGCGCTTTGACAACTGAGCCTGCATCGCGGGGAGGAATGATTTTCATGACGCAGCTTTCAAGGCTTGCCTTCGCGATCAGTGCACCGAGGGAATCCGTGGAAGATACAGGACACAAAGGCACGGCAGAGGGGCCAGAGTGCGCTCCGGGCCTGGAGGGGCTGTGCCGAGAGGAGTTGGAGCGGTTCGGGAAGATACTCGACCAGCGTCCGGCCAGTTTGCGAGGGCGGACGGTGGGGATGGATCTGGCCGAAAAGCTGCTGCTGGTGAGGACGCGCGATGGGCGGACTGCGCCACTGAAGGCGAATGCGGCGCAGCGAGCCTTTGAACGGCGGCGGGGCGAGCAGAACATTGTGCTGAAGGCGCGTCAGATGGGGCTGACGACTTGGGCAGCGGCGCGGTTCTTTCTGAAGACGATCACTCACCCAGGGACGCTGACTCTGGAGGTGGCGCACACGCAGGAGGCGGCCGAGGAGATTTTCCGGATTGTGCACCGGTTTCTGGACTGGCTGCCGGAGGTGCTGCGGGAGGGGGCGCTGAGGACCTCGCGGACCAATGTGCGGCAGATTGTGTTTCCGGAGATGGACGCGCAGTACCGGGTGGTTTCAGCAGGAGACAGGAACGCGGGGCGGGGACTGACAGTGCAGAATCTGCACTGCTCGGAACTGGCGCGCTGGCCAGGCGATCCTGCAGAGACCCTGGCGGGATTGCGGGCATCGATGACGCCGGGGGCGGAGCTGATTCTGGAGTCGACGCCGGATGGGGTGGGCGGATGCTTCCACGAAGAGTGGCAGAAGGCTGGGGAGACGGGAATGGTGCGGCACTTTTTTCCCTGGTGGATGGAGCGGCGCTACCGGACAGCAGCGGTGGAGGAAGCCAGCCTGATCGAAGAAGAGCGCGAGTTGATGTCGCGAAAGCGGCTGGACCTGGAACAGATTGGATTCCGGCGACAGATACGGGCGAATTTTCGCGGGCTGGCGCGGCAGGAGTATGCCGAGGACGCAGAGAGCTGCTTTTTGACCAGCGGGAACTCGGTCTTTGAGCTGGCGGCGATTGAAGCTCGACTCGGAACAGCGCCGGAAGCGGTAGAACGGCGGAGGAACGGGGAGCTGGAGATATGGCTGCCGCCGCTGAAGGGCAAGGAATACCTGGTCGCTGTGGATCCGGCCGGAGGCGGCAGCGAGGGAGACTACTCGGCGGCCCAGGTGCTGGAACTGGAGACAGGACTGCAGTGCGCGGAGTTTGCCGGCCATGTGGGCGGGTTGGAACTGGCGCGCCTGGGCTCGGAGTTGGCGGCAGAGTACAACCAGGCGTGGCTGGTGGTGGAGCGGAACAACCACGGCAGCGGGGTGCTGGCGCTGGCGGAGACGGTATGCGGCTATCGGAGAATCTACCGGCAGGGCGGACAGGCGGGTTGGCTGACGACATCGATCAGCCGGCCGGCGGCGCTGGGAAGGCTGGATGCGGGACTGGTGGAGCAGCCGGAACGGTTCCAGAGCCGGAAGCTGCTGGGCGAGTGCAGGAGCTTTGTGCGGATGGCGGACGGCAGGACCGGAGCGCGGGCGGGAACGCACGACGACCGGGTGATGGCCATGGCGATTGGGCTGGGAGCGCGGGCGGAGTTGCTGGGAAGGGCGAAGAGCTAGGAAGCAGCAAATCGCAGGAGGATTTTAGAGTGCATGCTTTCCCACCCATCGCAAAGAGCGCGATGGATGGGGCATCCAGTTTCATCCCACCCGTGGGTCGGCTTCTTCGGTCGACGACTGGCAACTGAGATCTGTTTTTGCGCAGAATTCCGGCTGAAGAGCTTAGAATTCTCTTCAGAATCCTGAGAAGGCGGGGAGCGGGTTTGGCAGTTCTGGCGGTGCAGCATATCCGGCGGATGCGGGGCGGTGCGCAGGGCCAGTTGATGCTGGGCGCGGACGGCAACGTCTATGTTGTGAAGTTCCAGAACAACCCGCAGCACTTGCGGGTACTGGCCAACGAGTTTCTGGCCTCGCGGCTGGCGGCGGCAGCGGGACTGACCACGCCCGAAGTGGATCTGGTGGAGGTTTCAAGCTGGCTGGTGGAGAACACCCCGGAGCTGGAGATCGACCTGGGCCGGACAAAGGAGAAGTGCAAGGCGGGATTGCAGTTCGGGTCGCGGTTTGTGGGCGGGCTGATGCCGGGCCAGGTGGTGGACTTCCTGCCCGAGGAACAGATGGCCGAGGTAAGAAACCTGGATGAGTTTGCCGGCATTCTGGCCCTGGACAAGTGGACCGGAAACGCCAACGGGCGGCAGGCGGTGTTTACCCGCAAACAGCGGGAACGGCGCTACCGGGCGGTTTTCATCGACTACGGCTACTGCTTTCACGCCGGGGAATGGAAGTTCGAGAATCTGCCGCTGCGCGGAGTCTACTATCGCAACGACGTTTACCGGGGGATTACCGGATGGGAGTCGTTCGAGCCCTGGCTGACGCGGCTGGAGACCCTGGCCGAGGAGACGGTGTGGGCGGCAGCCAGCGAGATTCCCCCGGAATGGTATGGCGGCGACCTGAGCGACATGGAAGCGCTGGTGGAGAAGCTGCTGGCGCGGCGAAGCCGAATCCGGGAACTGATTGAGGAATTCGGGAGGTCGGACAGACAGCCATTTCCGAAATGGGGCGGGATGGGGAAGAAAGACGAAAAAGACGGTTGGAAGGATGCCCGGTGGGGGACTATCGTGGGCAGAGTGAATTAGGAGTGGCGAGCAGAGCATGAGCAACAGCAGCGAACGGCGGGCATGCGAGTTTCACCTGCTCCGGTATGTGCCGGATGTGGTGCGGAACGAGTATGTGCATATCGGGGTGATTCTGCGCGAGCAGGGCAGCCGGGAGGCGGCCGCGGTGCGGTTTACCCGCGACTGGCGCCGGGTGCGCTGCCTGGACCCGGATGCGGACACCGCGCTGCTGGAGGGAATGGAGAGCGAACTGCGCCGGCGCTTCCAGGAAGAGCCGGACGGCAACCTGATGCGGCTGCTCCGGGAATCGCTCTCGCTGAGCGTGCAGATGACCGAGTCCAAGGCCTACCTGGCCGAGAGTCTTCCGGCGGGGATGGAAGAGCTGATGCGGCTGTACGTGGAGCCTCCACCCCGGCAGCACATGCCGCGGCTGAGCGGACGGGCGGCCATCCAGGCGAAGATGCGGGGCGAGTTCGAGCGGGCCGGGGTGTGGGATCTGCTCAGGAAAAAAATCGCGGCCTCGGAGTACACGCGGCCGGGCGACCCGCTGCGCATCGATGTGGGCTACAGGCCCAATGGGGTCATTCGCATGTTTCACGCGGTGAGCCTGGAGCCGGGCGTGGAGATGGCCAAGGTTCTGGCGTTTTCCGCGGCCGGATTGCGGGCCGGCGTGGAGCGGGTGGAGAAGGCGCAACTGGAGCTGACCGCGGTGATTGAACCGGCGGCCCGGCTGGGCGCGACGGACGAGGAACCGGAGAGACTGCAGATGTACCGCTTTGGCGTGGAGACGATGGAAGAGCACCAGATCCGGGTGCTGACCACATCGGACTTAGGGCGGGTGGCGGATACGGCGCGGCGGGAGCTGCGGGTGTGACGATAGCAGGGGTTAGGGGTTAGGGATCAGGGGTTAGTCTCTGCTTTCCTGTGCTGGCAGATTGCGAATGCTTGAAAGCGATTTGCAGATCATTATCCGGCTTTGCGGTAGGATCGATTCTGTTGAGAGTTAGAAGGAAGTTAGCAGTTGTTCCCTGGTGTTTTCTAACTGGTCGCTGACTACGGACCACTGGCCACTGACAACTGATCACTGTATTCAAGGCATGGCCCTTTCGGGGGCTGTGCCTTTTTGTTTTGGGGCTGCGAAAAGAGGAAGGTGCCACGTGAAGGTAGGAGAACAGTTGCGGGAGATCTGGCGGCAGGCAACCGGGGACGGGCGGAAGGCGAATGTCGCTGCCGGTGCGGCGGAGGCTGAGGCGGAGCGCAAGACGCTGGCGCTGCCGGCCGTGCTGAGTCCGGTGCAATTTCCGGGGCACCTGCTGCCCAAGCCGACGCCGGTGAACCTGCGCCGGTTTGCGGAGACGCCGGTGGTGCGGCGGGCCATCAACGTCATCAAGGACCGCATTGCGGCCATGGACTGGCAGGTGCGGGTGCGGCGGGGTGTGACTCCGGCCGATGTCGCGGAAGCCGCAAAAAAGCTGACAGCCTTGCGGCGGATGCTGGAAGAGCCCAACGCGGTGGACAGCTTTCGCACCCTGATGGAACAGGTGATCGAGGACGCGCTGACGGGCGGCTACGGGGCCATCGAGATGGAGCCGACAGGCGACGCGGAACGGCCGGCGATGCTGTGGGCGGTGGACGGGGCCTCGATCCGCATCAATGCCCGGTGGGACGGGCAGGCAGAGACGCCGCGCTATGCGCAGGCGCTGCCCGGGCAACTGGAGTCCAGCGCCGTGGATCTGCGCGACGACCAGCTGATGTATGTGCGCATGAATCCGCGCAGCTTTACGCCCTTCGGACTGGGACCGCTGGAGGTGGCCTTCGAGACGGTGAACCAGTTCCTGTGCGCGCACCGGTTTGCGGGCAAGCTGGCGGCCAACTCGGTGGCGCAGTATGCACTGTGGCTGAACGAGGCCTCGCCCGCGCAGCACGACCGGCTGATCCGCTGGTGGCAGGACGAGATTGAGGGAACCGGACGGGTGCCGCTGATTTCGACCGAGCAGAAGCCCGAGGTGCTGCGCTTTGCCCAGGGCACGGATGCGGACCTGCGGCTGGCCTGGCAGGAGTTTCTGATCCGGATGGTGGCCAACGCGTTTGGATTGCCTCCGCTGCTGCTGGGGCTGGAGGGCGATGTGAACCGCTCGACCGCTTCGGAACTGGCCGACGAGGCCTTCCGCGGGGCGATTTTGCCGCTGGCGCAATTGCTGGCCGGACATCTGACCCGGGACCTGTTCGGCAAGTGCGTCGGCTGGCGGGAGTTCGAGTTTGTCTTCAACGACCTGAACGCGCGGGACGAAGAGACGGAGCTGGCGGTGCAGGTGCAACTGCTGCAAGCCGGCGTGCTGACGGTGAACGAAGTGCGGGCGATGCGGGGGCTGAGTCCGCTGGGACAGGACGGGGTGGAGCAACTGGCAGGCGAGGCGGCAACAAAGCAGATGGGCTAGAAGGGTCAACCCGGCCGCCGGGGCAGATGCGGAAAGCGGCCGGTCAGCACGCGAGAGCGGATGGGCGGAGAGCGCATGCGATTGGAAGCAATGGCGGTAAAGATTCCTCATGTGGAGGGGCATCCCAACAAGGTGCCGTTCGAGGGTGTTTTGACGGTGGTGAATGCGGCCAGCGACAAGGCGCCGGCCGGGGCGCGCGGGCACCGGGTGATGCTGACGCGCGAGGCGGCGGAGAAGGCGCTGCCTTCGCTGCTGGGCATGGCGGTGGACTACAGGCCGGGATGGGACGGACACGACGCGCGGCGCAAGATCGGCCTGCTGACTGAGGCCAACCTGGTGGGGCAGCGACTGGTGGTGCGGGGCTACCTCTACGCGCGGGATTTTCCCGAGGTGGCCGGGGCCATCCAGGCGCAATCGCCGGAGGCCATGGGGATGAGCTACGAACTGGCCGACGCGCGCGTGGAGGACATGCGGGCCGAGGTGTGGAAGCTGACCCGCGTGACCTTCACGGGGGCGGCGATCCTGCTGCGGGAGAAGGCGGCTTACCGGGCGACCAGCTTCCGCATGGCGAGTTAGAGAAGCAGCAAGTCAGCGAGTTAGCAAACGGGCTCCGCAAAGCGGAGCCCGTTTTGTGAGCAAGTTAGCGGGCTTTACGCACGACATGCACTGCAAACAAGAAAGGGACGGCATGGAAAACGAAGAGATAACGATTGCGGAGCGGCTGGAGGCCGCAACGACCCTGTTGGAGAAGACGCTGAGCTGGCTGGAGGAGCGGCAGGGCGCAGGCGAGGTGGAGAAGATTTCCGCCACCGTGGAACAGAGCCGGCGGGAGGCGGAGCTGGCGGAAAGGTTGGCCGCGGCCGAGCGAGAGCTGGGCGATCTGAAAGCCGCAGCAGGGCCATCGGTGCTGAATCCGCTGCGCAAGACAGTGCCCGCTGCTACCTCGGAGATGTTGGCCAAACACGGCATCGGCGAGGGCCCGGTGGACGTGAGGACCCTGGACGCGGCTCTGGCCGGACTGAGTCTGGAGCAGCGCATTGCGGTAAAGAGCCAATTGCTGCGGGCCGGCGCGATCGCTTAAAAGCAGCTAACAGATGACAGATGACAGTGGACGGATGACAGTTCACAGTGAATTCGTAAATCCCAGCCTTTAACTGATAGCTGTCTGCTGATAGCTGTCAACTGAACAACGAGAGGCCCCATGGAGGGGCGGAAAGAGCCTATGAACGCAAACTTTGCAGACATCCACGCCGCAGCTGACTTTATCGGACCGGGCGCAGTCGAAGTTCCGTTGTACCAGACCGAGATCTTCGACATTTGCCGGCGTTCCAGCCCCTTCGGGCAGCGCATCAAGCAGGTTCCGGCGACCGGTCATCCGTCGCGCTTTTTCGAGGAGACGTCGCTCCCCAATCCGGGTACGGCCGGCTTTGTGAATCCGCGCAGCATTGTGCCCACGGTGGTGAGCCCGACGCGGGTGGAGCGGAGCGTGCCTCTGAAGGCGATCGTTTCGCAGATCAACTACAACCTGTTCGACATCGAGTTGGGCAACCAGCAGCAGCAGTTCGCTTATCTGCAGGCCAAAGACCTGGTGGATACGGTAAGCGGCGTGATGGTGGCCCACGACGTGGCGCTGTGGAACGGCAACGACACCAGCCTGAGCACGCCGACGACCACCCAGTACTTTGGCGCCAGCGCGCAGATCGCGGCCGGCGGCAACACGGTCTCGGTCGGCACGGGCGCGTCCATTGTGGACGGGCTGAAATCGGCGGTGGCGCAGATGGTGGCCAACAACGGCTTCCATGTGCGTCCCACAGCGATCTACGCCAACCCGGTGTTGCTGGACCTGATCGACCGGGAGATGAAGACGGAGTTCAACGTGGTGCTGAACACCGACCAGATCACGGGCGGCTTCCGGGTGAAGATGCTGTCGACGCAGGCGGGCGATCTGCCCCTGATTCCGGACTGGAGTCTGAGCTACACGGGCACACCCGGATCGGGTTCGGCGGTGCTGCCGGCCTACATCGTGACCGAGGATCTGATCGAGTACCACTGGCTCGGCGATCCGACGCCCCGCGTCTTCCAGTTGGGACTGCCGGGGTCGCTGACCTACCAGTACGTCGCCGTGAAGTTTGGCGCCGTGGTGGTCAAGGGCGCCAACTACGCGCACTACCAGGTGCTGGTGGACCGCTAGTTAGCAAGTCAGCAGGTCAGCGAGTTAGCGAGTTAGCGGGCTTTTTGCTGACCGGGAACGGATGCGAGCGGGAGCGATGCGGCTGCTCCCGCTCGCAGGGCGGAAACGAACGAGGGAAGGGTGGGGTATGGCATATCTGCAGCCAGCGGATTACCCGAATTATGGATTACCGGCGGGGACGACGGCGGACTGGATTACCGCCGCCACGGCTCTAATCAACAGCTACTGCAGGCGGCCGGACCTGAACGTGATCCAGTACACGGAGCGTTTGCGGGTGACCAGCGGCTCGCAGACGGTGCGGCTGAGTTATCTGCCGCTGGCGGCGCTGGGAACGGCCTCCACGCCCATTGTGAGCATAGAAGGCCGGTACGCGCGGCCCAGGCGAGGGGAAAGCCTGAACGAATCGCTGTTCGAGATTGCGCGGGCGTTTTCACTGCCCGGCCAATGGACGGCGATCGACGCGAACTTCGTGGATTTTGATCCCAACACCGGGGAGCTGACGCTACCGTGGAATGTGCTGGGGCTGCCGTACAACGAAGTGGCAGTGACGTATACGGCGGGCCTGGCGACGATCGGCGACGACGTGAAGACGGCGTGCGCGCAGATTGTGCGCAACGCGCAGTCGACGCCGGCGCTGAACGCCAGCAAGACCAAGATCGACACGATGCAGATGCAGTACTTTTCTAGCTCGCTGGTGGACGAAACGGTGCAGTCCTGGCTGCGTCCCTACATAGCGAACAGGCTGGGGTGAGCGATGAGCGATACGGCGGCGCGCAACCCGGTGGGAGCGCCGCAGATGCTGGCCGATGCCCTGCTGCGAAGTTTGGCGGGAACCACGGCCCTTCTGCGGGTGACAGGCACAAACGCGGACACCAACATGTCCGAACTGGGACTGGTATCAACAACCTTTGCCGAGGTGGTTTTAAGTCCGGCTGCGATGCGGAAGCTGCGGCCGAGTTGGAAAGAGGGCGGCGCATCGAAGTGGGAACTGCTAGTGTCGGCGACCAGCGTGGAGTTGCAGGTAAGCGCTCTGGATCTGCCCTCAGCCCAATCTCTCTTCGCCATGACACTGGCAGTTACAGTTGCAGGGCAGGATTACCTGATTGAGTCGATCGCATCCAACGAGGCCTTCGGCACGGTGTATCTCTACCGGTTGCTGCTGCGCGAGGCGGCACAGCAGGCGGTGTAAAGAGATGACAGATAACAGTTATCGGCGGAGTACCTACAAAGGCTGGATCGGCACGTTCACCAGGAGTTGTTCTCCATGCAAAATGCGAAGGACTCGTTTTATATGGCGCTGCGCGCGCGGCTGACAGCGATCAATCCGGAGAGGACGATTCTGCTGCGCGGGGCGGTACGGCCGGGAATCCTGGTGGAGGAGGCGGAAGCCCCTTTTAGCCAGATCCCCAGCGATGTGTTTGTACTGCGCTGGCTGGGCCTGGGCGTGGATGTGGATCTGGATTCCACCATGGCGGCGGCGGAGTGCGAGATTGTGTACCAGACTTGCGGAACGCAGAGTTTTGGCGGGCTGGACCGGGGCCGGTCGCTGAGCGCGATGGATGCGGAACTGGTGGCGATGCTGCAACCTTTCTTCACGCCCAAGCTCTGTTACACGGCCACGCCGCCGTCGGCGATGCTGACGCAGGTGTTCTGGGACGAAGCAAGCTTTGGGCCGGTGGCAGCGCAGCGGGACCGGATGAGCCGGTCAGTGAAGTTGGTGGTCTACAGCTACCAGGAGCAGGGAGAGTAAATGGCTGCGAATTGGTTTTCAGCTCCGGCGCCGATGGCGCGGCGTGTACGGGCATATTTTGCGCCGGTGAGCAGGGCAACGCAGACGCCGGTGCTCTTCGATCCGGCGCAACAGGGCGGGTTCAGCCTGGACTCTCCGCCTGCGCCGTGGATCAGCCTGGGATGGATTCAGGAGTTCAGCCGCAAGGCGAGCAGCCGTGCGACTCCGATCCAGACCGGCATTCCGGCAGCGACGCTAGAGCAGGTGCGGGAGACGCTGGAGGCGCAGGTGAGCTTTCAGTTTCTGAGTTGGACGAAACTGACCATGGCGCTGGCAACGGGTTCGCAGCACATGAACCTGCTGGCACCCGCGAGTGGGGCTACAGCGGCGGCGAATGGAGCGCAGGCATCCGCGGCGGTAGCCCTGCAAAGCGGCTCGTCGGCGACGGCCATTGTGCTGGCGACAGCGGACGCGGCCAAGTTTACGGCAGGGTCGCTGATTGCGCTGGACACAGATTACACCGGGCAAACGGGTTATGTGGGCGCGCCGATTGCGGGCGCTTATGTGCGGCAGGCCCTGACGGACGTGGATTATATCCGGCGCGTGACCTTCAACGTCGCGCTGGTCTCGCAGGCTAACTCCACTGGACTGGTGCTGGCCGAACCGCTGCCGGGCGGCACGCCGGCGGCGGGCGCCAAGTTGCAAGCGGTCACCGGATTTGTGGACCGCGAGGGCGGCAGCTTTTATCAGGAGTGGTCGGCGCTGTTTGTGATGCAAGGAAGCCAGGGAGAGCGGATCTTTTTCCACTATCCGCGGCTGCAGACCATGGCCAGCGCGCAGGAAGCGGGCGTTCCGATGGACAGCAAGCAGAAGAACGGACTGGAGCGGGTGCTGCTTAGAGGGCAGTTCATGGCACTGCCGGTGACCGATCCGCTGGATGGGGAACGGGTGCTGTGCTACCGGAGTTTTTTGCCTGCGGCCAAGGCACTGGTGTAAGTGAGCAAGTTAGCAAGTCAGCGGGTTAGCGAGTTAGCGGGTCAGCGGGTCAGAGAGCCACGATGAAAATTACGATCCAGGGGCAGGACTACACGGCCGCGCTCGATGCGGTGCGGCCGTTGACGATCG
Organism: Terriglobales bacterium; assembly: GCA_963776445.1. Classification (GTDB taxonomy): domain Bacteria; phylum Acidobacteriota; class Terriglobia; order Terriglobales; family Acidobacteriaceae; genus Telmatobacter. The sequence continues at coordinate 802 of CAVZNE010000170.1, read as the reverse complement.
AGCGCAAGCTGAACGAACCCTCCATTTGCCATCTCTGGCTGTGCCTGCCGGCGGCAGGCGGCCTGGCAATCCCCTCCCGCAACCAATCACTGGCGGTGATGGGCGATGACGGCACGGCCTACTTTACGGGTTATCTGGCGGTCACTCCGTTGCAGGAATATGCCGGGATGGGGATGGAGGGACCGCGCTACCGGATTGACCTACAGGCGCTGAGCGACGAACTGCTGCTGGACCAACTGTCGATGCCGCGCAGCACCGGAACGGCGGGCAACTCCGCCGGGGGACTGATGACGGCGCTGGTAACGCACAGCGGGTCGAAGGCGCTGTCGACCGCGGGACTTTCGTTGCTGGCCCCGGTAAGCAGCTTCGTACCTGAACCGGGCTCTCCGTTCAGCAAGAGCGCCGGACAAGTGGCGAGCCTGGCGCGGGCAGCGTATCGCGCGGTCAATGGCGCACTGACGCTCTCTGCCTTGCCGGGCACGGTGCATCCGCTCAACGAGACCGACGGCAGCCTGACCCTGTCGAACCTGGCCTTCACAACCAGTGTGAAACGCGCGCTGGCGAACGATGTAACGGTCTGCGGCGAGCATGAACCCGCGGCCTATGCAACCGAGTACTTTATGGGCGATGGCGTAACGACGCAGTTCTATCTGGCCGCGGAGCCCTTCTTTCCCGCCTCCTCCAAGTCAACCATCATTCGCGAGCTTTTCAACGAGAGCGAGATCGACCCGCGCATCTGGGGAAACCCGGGCGGCTTTGGCTATCTTGCTCTGGGCGCGGGCGGGCTGGTGATGAATGGCGG
>CAVZNE010000169.1:0-3399 GCA_963776445.1 Terriglobales bacterium | reverse complement strand
GCGGTGCCGTAGTTTTCGATCTCCGAGGGCTTGCCGAGGGGGCCGACGATGTCCAGGATGGAGTCGCCGGTTTCAAGGCAGTTGAGCAGCGAGGTGGTTTTGCCGATGCCCTGGACGACGATGGTGACCGTTCCCGTTTCCGGGTTGGAGCACTTGATGGTGAGGGGAATGCGTTCGCCCTTGTCGTGCAGACGGAGAATGACGAACTGGCCCGGCCGCTGTTTGCGGGCAATGCGCGGCGCTTCAATCTCAAACTGCTTGATATTGAGGCCGACGCTGCGGGCTTCGACGATCTTGTACATAAGGAATGACTCCGATTTGATCAGGGCTGTCAGGAATATCCGCGCCCCCGGTTTTGCGGAGGGTGCCAAAAATCAATGAGCTACGAGATCGGCAGGCTGATCCAGAGGCGTATTTGAGGACCACTCAAGATTATTCCGGATGGCGGAGGGGCGCAAGGCGAAGGAGGCGGGGACGCCGGAGCAGGGATAGAATGAGCGCACACATCGACCGTGAGCGTGACCCATGGTTATCCCAATCCGGTTTTCCACAGAATTCAGCGAAAGGCTTGACCGGCTCGCCGCCCAAACCGGCCGGACAAGGGCTTTTTTATTTGCGCGAGACGATCAAAAAGGGCATCTCGGAGATGGAAGACTACTTTTTTGCCCCCGATACGCGGGAACGGGTTCGCAAAGGGCAGGAGTAGGCCTATGCCGCTGATTCCGTCAGGAAAGACCTTGGCCTGGACGGTTGAGTATGCCGAAGCTGTGTGATGAGTCAGAAATTCATTGAACAATTCAACGATTCAAAGTGGCACGGAGAAAAGCCATCAGGGGCTAAAACAGGCTGCGGAAAAAGGGTGAAGTACGGGCCAAATCGTCGAGAAGCATGACGCAGGGGATAAATGGCTGGGTTGAAACCCAGCCCAACCAGCCCGCGTTGATTATGCGGAATCTAACGGCGCCCTTCGACAGGCTCAGGGCAGGCTTTGAAGCCGTGCCCTTTTGAAATCCACTCTATTCCAACTGCGAATTTGCTCTAATCCGCCTTTTGAGCCTTGGCCTGACGCGCGGCGGAGGTTTCCATGCGGGGGAGGATGGCCTGCAGCTTCTGGAATTCCGGGTGGCCGTGGAGGGGTTCCAGGCGGGGATCGGCGAGCATCTGGAAGAACCAGGGGCAGCGCGCCTCTGCGCCAATGCGCAGTTCGGCGAGGGCGGTCTCTGTATCTCCCAATGCGGCGTAGACGGCGGGGGTGAAGGAACTGGGAACAAACCGCTCCCGGCTCAACCACTGCAGCCGTTCCAGGATGGTGCGGGCCTCGTCGCCGCGGCCGGCGCAGGCCAGCGCGTAGGCGTGGACGGCGGTGGCCAGATCGAAGTAGGGCGAGCGCTGCACCAGGCCTTGTGCAAGCTGCGCGGCGCGCGTGGCATCTCCATTGAAAGCCAGAATCACGGCTCCATAGAGGGCGATGAATCCGTGATTGGGAAACAGGGCGAGTCCTTTCCGCATCTGATCCATGCTCTCGGAGGCTCGTCCCTCCAGGTGGAGGGTCCAGGCCATGCGGGCATGCAGCCAGGGCGAATAGGAATCCTGCTTGAGGGCGGCCTGCAGCAGATCGTGGGCTTCGGCAAAACGGTGGCGGCTGAGGGCGAACATCACCCGCAAGCGGGTGGTCCACGGATCGTGGGGCAGATGCGCCGAGAGAAGAAGGCTTCAATGGCCGCGGGGAGATCGCAGTCTACATGGAAGCTGATCCAGCCCGTGGCGGGCAGCAAGGCATCAGCGCGGAGGGCAAGATCGGGAATCGACGCCGCACCCCTTTCAGCAGGAACTGCGAGTGGGGAACCGAATGAGGCGGCGCGGCGCACATGGCCAGCGGCGGCAGCCGGGGACATGAAACCGTAGAAGGCTTCGGCGACGCACAGATTGGCCAGATCGACCCGCGCGGCGATCAGCGAAGAATCCAGTTCGGTGGCGCGGATGAGATGCTGCAGGGCGTCTTGCATGCGATGGCGCTGCAGCGTCTGCCATTCATGGTGCGCATGCTGGAAGAGTTCGTAAGCCTCGCGTTGCCGCGGCTCGCCTGTGTCTTCGGCATCGGGAGCCGCGCTGGCGGTGAGGCACTCCAGCGATGAAGTGAGCGCCTCGTGGGTATCGGTTGGGACTTCTCCACCGAGGCGAAAGAGCAGTCGCGCGACCAGCTCAGACTCCAGCCCGGCGATGCGGTCTTTGGGCACCAGCAGGTCTTCTACCCAGATTTGCGTGCCATCCTTGACCCGGATCATCTCCGCCCGCAGCCGGAAGTGGGCAGGAAGCGCGCACAGGCTTCCCGTCAGGACCAGGTCGGCTTTGAGTGCCTGGCCAATCTGCTGCGCGGTTTGTCCGTGGAGCGCCAGGGTAAAGACGGAGTCCCGCGCCAGCAGAGAAACGATCGGCGGCCGGGAATTGGTGAGCCGGGCGATGGTCTCCTCGGCAATGGCGGAGCCAAGATGTTCGGGTACGGTGTAACCGGTGGCGAAGGGCAGGATGGCAAGCCGTGGAAGCGCGCCGGCCGTCGCCGCGCCGTCATGCTGCACATCGGCGGCGAAGCGGTAGCCGCGTTTGTAGATGGTCTGGATGCACTTTTCCGGCTCCAGTCGCTCGCGCAGCGAGGAGAGGCACTTGGGAACGCTGTCGGCGGTGACGTGCACATCGCCCCACAGTTTCTGCTTTAGCTGCAGGGGCGTGACCACCTGGCCGGCGTTCTGCAACAACAGCCGGAGAGCCGTCAGTTCCTTGGGTGGCAAGTGAATCAACGCATCTCCGCGCCGAAGCGTACCGTCTGCCTCCAACTGGAAGTCGGCAAAAGTGTACACCGGCTCTGAGCCGGAGAAATCTGACAAGAGCTCTATCATCCCACCCAACACATTTTCCTGGCGTCCCGGTCAACCTGCCGGCGTTCACTCGTCCTGTGCAGCAGACAAGCGGCAGCCTTGGTCAGCGTCGCGGAGACACCCATGATCGACATCCGGGGAAGAAGCCAACAAGAGCGCGGTCAAACCCCAGGGGTGTTTGAATCCTGCACTCCTGTGTAATTCGATTATTCATGTTTGCACTGGCGAAGAGGATTTTGCGGGAGGCTGCGATGCTGCCGAAGTAATCCAATGGTGGTTACTGTCGATTGGAAGTCTAGGCATATATCGCTTAGATTGAGCAACTTGCATACATTAAATGGAGAGTTTTACCGGCCAGCCGCCCCAAGGCAAGGGAGCCGTCCTGGTCCCATTAGCTGAGATGAGGCGCCAGGTCTTTGACCGGATGATTTCGCTGTTTGAGGTTTGTGCTTTCCCACCCTTTCGCCAGAAAAAAGGCGAAAGGATGGGGCACGGAATTGGTACAAGTTCACACGGTCACACACCT
>CAVZNE010000168.1:0-20020 GCA_963776445.1 Terriglobales bacterium | reverse complement strand
GCGATGGAACGTTTCATCTCCGGCATGCCCATCGACGGCATGGCCGGCATGATCAGAGTTACAGTAACTTGCGCATCGGCAATGGGCTTTCCCGCGGCATCGGTAAGGTTCACATGGAAGGTGTTCTCTTCGCCGGCTTTCATCGGACTCGGCTCGGCGTGGAAGTCGAGTTTCACCGCAGCGGACTGAGTGCTCTTGCCTGTGGAAGCAGCAGTTTGGTTCGCGGCAAACTCCTTCGATCCACCATAGAGTCCCGACACACCCGAACTCAAGTGTGCTTGCGAGTCGATGAGGAAGTTGCCGTTGAGCACGACTTTGTCTCCCAGTGCCAATCCGCTGGAGACTGGAAACAAATCGTCAGAGGGCGCGCCCACCTGCACTTCGCGTGCCTCAAACACGCCGTCAGATTTTGCCAGATACACGATCTTGCGCGTGCCGGTATCGAGCACCGCCGAGCGCGGAACCACGATGGTGGGCTGTGCGGCGCGACTTACAAAATTGGCGTTCACAAACATGCCGGGCAGCAACATCATGTCGGGATTGGCCACGTGCACATGCACGGGAACAGTGCGCGTTTGCGGATTGGCCGCGGGTTCAATAAAGTCCACGCGACCGTGCAGCGTGCGCCCCGGCACTGATTCGGCAGTAATGTCCACGGCCTGTCCCTGATGAATCTGCGGCAGTTGTTCCTCGTACACATCGGCCTTGATCCATACGTGGCTCAGGTCGGCCACGGTGAACAACGTGTCGCCCGCGTTCACATACATGCCCTGCGTTACCTTGCGATCGACAACCGTTCCCGATGCGTAGGCGTAGATGGTTACGTGCGGCACGCCGCTGGTTCCGGGCGCGTTGATTTGTTGGGCGGAGACGCCCCAAAGCTCCAGCTTGCGCTGGCTGGCCTCGACCAGCGCCTCGGCCTGCTGGTGCGCGTAGATATCATCGGACGGACGCAGACGGGTGCGGTTTTCCTGGGCCAGACGATACTCTTCCATCGCGGTCGCAACCTCTGGACTGTATAAGTCGGCCACTGCCTGGCCGCGCACGACGCGCTCGCCGGTGTATTGCACATGTAGTTTGTCCACGCGGCCGCCGATGCGCGTGCTGACGGCGGCCAGTTGCGCCTCGGGCTGCTCGACGCGGCCAAACGCGGCAATGTCGGTCTTCAGTGATGCCGTGCGCACCTCGGCATTCTGCACGCCCGCCGCGGAAATTTCCGCCGGGCTCAACTGGACCGTCGTGCCCGGTTGCGTGCCCTGTTCTTTTTCGCGCGCGGCCGCAGGCTGCATCGCCATCGGCTCGGCCGCGGGCGCGCCTAACAAGGCCGCGAACGACGGCTGCTCGCGCAGATACAAAACTCCAACGGCCAGCGCTGCAATAAGGATTCCGGCGCCTGCTCCCAATGCGATCAATTTCTTCTCTCGCGCTGTCATTTGCTTGTCCTTTCATCGCTGGGCAGGGGAGCGCCGATCGCGCGCTGCAACTGGGCCAAACCTGCGTCGGTTGCGGCCGATGCTTTGTAGAAAGCGGTTTGAATGTCGAGCAGCAGGTTCTGGCTGTCGATCAGCATCTGGAATCCCGCGCGATTGTTTTGGTATGCGGCGGCCGATGCTTTGAAGGTTGCCTCGGCTTGCGGCAGCAGCGTATCGCGATAAAGCTTGGTGCGTTTCTGCGCGGCCCGCACCGCGATCTGCGCCTGGCGAATTTCGGAGAACACAACCGTGGTGCGCGCTTCCAACTCGGCTTTTGTCACTTCCGTCGCCGCATCGGCTTGTTTGGCTTTGCCGTCGTGGCGCTCGCGATTGAGCCAGGGAAGATTCATTCCGACTTCTGCCATGTAGGCATTGCGCGCCATGGAACCAGTGGGCATCAGCATGGTTCCAGCGCCGACAGTAAAGTCTGGCTTCATGGCCAGCCGCGTCAACTGGCTTCGATCGTGCGACGCGGCAATCTGCTGGCGCAGGCCGGCCAACTCCGGTCGATGTTCAGTGGCCATGCGTTCCAGGTCTTCAAGCGGCGGCAGCGGCGCGGCGGATGTATACGCGCCGGTGATTTCTATCGCATCGTCAGCGCGGCGGCCCAGCAGAGAGTTCAACTCGGTGCGGGCCGTGTCGCGCTCTTCCTCTAACTCAATCAGGTGCTCGCTCAGCCGGGTCAGCGCCATCTGCGCGCGCAGCACGTCAGCCTGCGGAACCTTGCCGGTGGTGTACTGGGCCAGCGCCGCGGCCACGGCCTCTTTCAGCAGGTCCGACTGCCGGACGTGCAGCTTCATCTCGTCGGCATTGCGTTTGAGGTCCGCGCAGGCCTTGCGCACGCTGGCGTCCACCTCCTGGCGTAGCGCCTCCAACTCTTCTGCCGCCACCGCCGCATCGTCCCCGGCAACCTTGGCGCGCATGTCGCGCTTCAGGCGGATGGGGAAGGTTTGCTGCACCATGAACATGATCTGCGCCTGGTTCAGGTCCCAGGGCTTGCTCAGCGGCGTGCCCCAGTCGCGCACTTGAAACATGGGATCGTCCAAACTGCGCGCGGTCGAGATCTTCATCTGGGCCAGCGACAGGCGGCGCACCGCGGCGCGGATGGCGGAATTACCGAGGCGTGCTTCCACGACCGCCTCATCGACGGTTAAAGGCGCTGTTGCCGGGCCTCTAACGGGGTCTGGCTGCGTTTGTCCCTGAGCGACCAGGGGCAGCGCCATTGCCAGCAAAACAACGGCATGGAAATGCTTCACTCTTCAACTCCGCGAACCGCGGAAGCAGAGGGAATAGAGTGCAGCCTAAGCCACTTGTGCGGCTCTGGCCAGAGAACTCTCGCTCTGCTGCCGCTCCATGAAATGCAGGAGGGTCTTCCAGGGCGCACAGGGGCGCAACCCGGAGAAACAGGGGCGGAAGCGAGAGCTAGATTCTCAGGATGGAAGTTCGGCCGGGGGGAGCATGTGTCGGGACGAGAGCCGCGGCGGGCACTTCACGCTGCGAAGAAATTTCGCCGGCCGCGAAGAAGGCGCGCTCGATAACCACAGGCGCGGAACCTGTCGGAGCCGGAGCCACGATGGCAGCAGGAGTCTCGCTGCGTACGATGCAGCAGTCCTGCTTGGCCGTGTTGCCCTTTTGCCGCGCATGCTGGCAGCAGCGGTGGGCCGCCCCCGGCGCGGGTTGCAGGCACATTCCAAACGGCGCAAGCAGTGCGCCCATCAGGAAGATGGCTACCGCCGCGCGTTGATAAAAGCCGCTCCGCATGGAGGAAGTCTACCACGGGTACGGCTCGAAAAAGTGATCTGGATCACTCCGCTGCGCTGGGGGAGTGCAGGCCACAATACCAATTTGCTCAGAAACTCGAACCCGCCTACAGCTTGAACGCCTTCACGGCGATGGCGTTGGGGGCCCGGCCGGTAGAAAGCAGGGTGAACAGCGAGCGCGACGAGGTGCGCACCACGGCGATGTCCGACGAGCGGGCATCCACCACAAACAGCAAGTGGCCGGCCGCGGAAAACGCCAGCGCGGCGGGCCCGTCGCCCACGTGGATCGAGCCGATCCGCTTGCCCTCGTCGATGGCGTAGACGGTCACTTCCTGGGCGCGCAGGTTGCCCACGTAGAGCATCGAGTTGTCGCTGGAAACCAGGCCGCGCACCGGGTTGTCGCCCATCATGGTCGCGCCGCTCACGTCGTTGGTGTTGGTGATGACCTCAGAGATGGAGTTGGAGACGGAGTTCACGGCGAACAGTTCGCCGCCGTCGGGCTTCAGGGCCAGTTGCACCGGGGCCAGGCCCACGTCCATCAGGGCCTCAAGGCGGTCGGGCTGGCCGGCATGGGCCAGGGCGATGGACATGACCTGGTGTCCGCCGGAGCAGGCCGCAAAAGCTTTGGACGAGTCGGGCAGGATGACGGCATCCGCCGCGCCGGGGCAGCCGGGGAAGACCGCGCGCACCGTGCGCGCCGCCGGGTCGATCAGGCTGACGGAGTTGCCATGCCGGTTTGCCACGGCCAGGGTCTTGCCATCGGGAGACAGACGCGTAAAGACCGGCTCCTCGCCCGCGCCGATCAAAGCGATCTCACGGCGCGCTTTCAGGTCAATCACGGAGATGGCGTTGGAGCCGGAGTCGGCCACATAGCCCAGATCGCTCTTCGGGTCCAGCTCGATCGAGACCGGCTGGCTGCGCACCGCAATGTTTGCCACAACGCTGTTGTTTTCCGCATTGATGACCGAGACGGAACCCTGTCCATTGGCCGCGCCGGAGTTGACCACATACACTTCGTTACGGGTGGCGCTCGAGGCCACGGCCACCGGATTCTGGCCCACTGCCAGTTCGCGATCCAGGCGCACGTTCACCACGTCCACCACCGTTACGGTGCCGCTGCCGCCGTTGGTCACGTAGGCATACTCGCGATAGTTGGCAGGGAACTGCGGAAAGTCCTGCTTGTGGCAGGCGGTCAAAGTGAGGGCCAGCAGGGGAAACGCGGAAAGGCTTGCGATCGTGACTTTAGCGAAATTCATGGGAGGCTTCCAGCGTTCCTGTGCAGGTCCTGCGCTTTGCTGCGCTCCGTTCAGCCGAGCCAGCATCCGTGAAGGAGTTGGGCGGTATCCCAGGCCTCAAATGCGAGACCCGGGCCGTCTGGGTTTAGCGGTTCTCTGCCGCGGGGGCGTCGATATGAATGCCGCGGCGCAAAGTACGCCCCACCACCGGCGCGATCTGTTCAACGTCATCCATCATACGGTCAAACTGCTCAGGATAGATGGATTGCGGGCCGTCGGACAGCGCCAACTCCGGATGGTTGTGCACTTCGACCAGAATGCCGTCCGCGCCCGCTGCAACCGCCGCGCGGGCCATGGGCAGCACGCTGTCGCGCCGGCCGGTGCCGTGGCTGGGATCGACCAGAATGGGCAGATGGCTGAGCCGCTGCACGGCCGGAACAATGCTCAGGTCCAGTGTGTTGCGGGTGTGGTCGGTAAAGGTGCGCACGCCGCGCTCGCACAAAATCACCTGGTAATTGCCTTCGCTCATCACGTACTCGGCGGCCATCAAAAACTCGTCCAAGGTGGCGCTCAGTCCGCGCTTGATCAGCACCGGCTTGCGCAGCTTGCCTGCCTTCTTGAGCAGCGAAAAGTTTTGCATGTTGCGCGCGCCGATCTGGATCACGTCGGCCCATTCGGCTACCAGTTCCAGGCTTTCGCTGTCCAGCGCTTCGGTCACAATGCGCAGTCCGTAGCGCTCGCGAATCTCCGCCATGATCTGCAGAGCCTCCAGGCCGAGGCCTTGAAAAACATAGGGAGAAGTGCGGGGCTTGAATGCGCCGCCGCGGAAAAACTGAGCGCCGCCCGCGGCCACCTGTTCGGCAATGGCAAAGGCCTGTTCGCGGCTCTCGATGGAGCAGGGACCAGCCACAACAGCCAACTTGCCGCCGCCAATGGTGGCGTCGGTTCCAGGAAAGCGGATGACGGTGTTTTCTTCTTTGACGTCCCGGCTGGCGAGCTTATAGGGCTTTGACACCCGGATCACTTCGGCTACTCCAGGGAGTTCCTCCAGGTTGCCGCGGTCCACTTCACCCTTGTTGCCGGTGATGCCGATGGCGGTGCGCTGGGCTCCCGGCAGCGGATGAGCGCGGAAGCCCAACTGCACAATATGTTCACAGACCGCCTGGATTTGCTCCGGCGTGGCCTGCGCTTTCATGACAACCAACATGGATAGCCCCTCAAACCACCAGTCTAACGGCTCAGACGGCGAAGGGCAATTGCGTGCAGGTTGCGGTAATTCCGTTGAGGTTGCGTTGGGCCTGAGGCGCTAGCGCTTCCTTCGTGAATGTCTGACTCTGCGCCAACAATGAGGATCCGGGGTGGCGAACAAAGCTGCGGCTTGAAGATCCTCCGAAGTGAGAACCGAAGGAAGCAGGGGGTCCCGCTTATTCGGACTCGTCGGTAGATTCGGCGCCGGACTTGGCGGCAACAATCGCGGGAGCGATCACCATTCCAACAAACGCCAGGGCAATCAAAAGGTCATGCATGGTCTTTCTCCTTGTGAGGCTCTCGGGAGCCTGTCCACGATTCAATGATCGTTCGGATGGGAAAAGACGGAAATCCCACAAAGAGCAGTGTGGCCGGGAAGAGGGTGCTATGGACGTAACACCAAGGTGGGATGGGAAAAGCGGGGTGAAATGTGCTCGATGGGGCTGGGCAGCCCCATCGGCCAGGTGCTGCAAGTGATTGTACTGACAATAGGTTGATCGATTGCGGTGCAGCGAGCGCGAGTTGCAACTGGGTGCCCCCGGTCTCGCTTCTGAGACCGGGGAAAGCAGGAACTCAAGGCACGGAATCCTGCGGCTATAGACCTACCGAGTGCTGCTATTGCGCGCCGCGTTGCGCTTTTGCGCCCGCCACTTCATTCCCAACCATGCCAGATAACCCAGTTGAATGATCCAGGTGACGGCGTAGGCGGCAACGACAAACTGGTGATCGAGAATCGCTCGTGTATCCATGGTTGCTTCCTTTCAGGGCAGTTTGGGTTTCCGTCTAAACGGCGTCTTCCAGGGCGGCCATGGCTTCCCGGTGGGCATATTTCTGGTGCTGGCGCTCGACGTAGTAGCGCAGCACGAGGATCAGCACGCCCCAGGCCAGCCAGGCCAGCACATTCCAGCCAAAAGCGGCCAGCATGGTCGGGTCCTTGATGCCGGAGTCGTCGCCGCCGCCAAACACCGGGGCGGGATGCTGCGTGCGCCACCAGCGGTTCGACATGTAGACGATGGGCACGTCGAGCGCGCCGAAGATGCCCAGCACGGCGGCCAGCGTCTGCATCTGCGGGCCGGCCGCAAAGCGGCGCAGCAGCAGGTAGCTGACGTAGATGAGCCACAGCACCAGCGTGGTGGTCAGGCGTGCGTCCCAGGTCCACCAGATGCCCCAGGCGCGGCGGCCCCACAGCGGCCCGGTGATCAGGACCACGGTGCAGAACACCACGCCCACTTCAGCGCCGGCCAGCGCCCAGGCGTCGGAGATTTGCGCCCAATTGGTACGGCTGCGGCGGAAGCTCAAATAGCCGATGGACCCAATCAGACTGATGGCGAAGAACAGGAAGGCGACCATGGCCGAGGGCACATGGTAGTAGAAGATGCGCTGCGCTTCGTGCATCGTCTGCTCCTCGGGGGCGACATAGATGGCCTGGTAATAACCCCAGACCATAAGGGCGACGGTGATCGCGACGGAGAGGCTGAGTACTAGTTTTTTCATGGGGAATCCTGATGGAACCATTTCAGTTTACGACGATGGAGGCAAGAACGGCTTGATCTGGAGGTGGAGGCGCAGGATGTACGGCCGATACGGGGAAGGCTGGTTCATGGAAGCCGGGTTCAGGCCGCCTGCTGGCGGGGCTTCACCTTGCTCAGAGACTTGCTTTTAGAGGCGACCCACAGATCGTGACCGCTTTGCAGACCGATCCAGAACTGGGCGGAGTTGCCGAAGTAGCGGCTCAGGCGCAGGGCTGTATCGGCCGAGATGCCGCGCTTGCCGCGCACCAGATCGTTAACGCGCGGAGCCGAGATGTGAAGCTCCTTGGCCAGCCGGTACGCGGTCAGGCCCAGAGGCTCCATGAACTCGGTGAGGAGAATCTCGCCGGGATGGATCGAAAAGGCGAAAGGAATGCTGTCCATGAGTCCTCCTAGTGGTAGTCCACGATCTCCACTTCGCTGGCGTCTCCATTGAGCCAGACAAAGCACAAGCGATATTGGTCATTGATGCGGATGCTGTGCTGCCCTTTGCGGTTTCCCGTCAGCGCCTCAAGACGATTCCCGCCCGGAACCGCCAAATCGGAAAGGGTAGTGGCCCAGTGCAGGATGGTGAGCTTCTTCAACGCCGAAACTCTCAGGCTGGCGGGGAGTCGGCGGCTCTTGCCTGTCTCCCATAGCAGCTTCGCATCGGCGTCTTTGAAGCTCTTGATCACGGAAAATAGTAACGAATTCCGTTATGAACGTCAATCGTTAAATAGACCGCCGCTACTCCGCGTGAAACACCACATCGAACAGCAGCAAACTGGCCGTCGTGAAGATGATGTCGTAGCCCGCCAGCATCTTGATCCACAGCGTCGGGTCGCTTTCGCCGGTCAGGATGCCGGTCGTCGCCTGCACCATGGCCAGCAGCGCCGGAATGAAGATGGGAAACAGAATCAGCGAAAGCAGCAACTCCCGGTTGCGGCTGCGGATCGACAGCGCGGCAAAGAAGATGCCGTTCGCCACCAGCGCCCACGTTCCCAGCGGCAGCACCAGCGCCAGCAGCCACGCCTGGCCCTCGATGCGCAGGTTATAGAAGATGAAGAAGAACGGAGCCAGAATCACCTGGACAATCGTGACGAAGAGGAAATTCGCCAGCACCTTGGCCAGATAGAGTTCCGCGCCCGGCGTGGGAGCCATGCGCTGCGCGTCGATGACCTGGTGGCGAATCTCTCTCGCCCAGGCCTGGTTTAAAGCGCTGACCGACGCGAACATGGTGGCCACGCACAGCACGCCGCCGGCGATCTGCTGCGAAAACGCTCCGCGCGGATCGAAAGCGATCGAGAACAGCACCACCACCAGCCCGGAGAAGAACAGCATGGAGATGAGTGCGTCGAGCGAGCGCCATTCGATGCGCAGGTCCTTGACGAGATGGGTCCACAGGGCGCTGGTCATCGGGAGTAGCCCTCCTGTTCATGGGCGGGAATCACGTCCTTGGTCAGGTCGGCGGTCTGTGCCTCGGCGGCGCGCAAATAATCCTCCGGATTCAGGATCAACTGGGTCCCGCGCGCTCCGGCCGAAACGCTGATCTTGTCGAACAGAATCACGGTTTCGTCCACAAAAACCGGGTAGGGCTTCTTTGCGCCAAAGACGGTAACCCCGCCGCGGATGTAGCCGGTCAGCGGCTGCACCTCTTTCAGCGGAACCATCTCGGCCTTGCGCAGGCCGGCCGCGCGGGCCAGCTTTTTGAAGTCCAGCTCGGCGTCGCCGGGAATGACGGCAAAAACAAAATCGCCCGGCCCGCCCGTGGTCAGCAGGGTTTTGAAGACCTGTTCCGGCGGCATGCCGACTTTTTTCGCCACCGCAATAGCAGACAGGTCGTTCGGGTCCACTTCATACTCGTGCAGTTCGAACTCGATGCCCAGGCTTTCCAGAATGCGTGCGCCGTTGGTCTTCATAGCGTCGGCCTTCCTGGCTCGAACGACGCCACGCGGCCGGCCCGCAAGGCCAGCACCCAATCGGCGATGGGAGCGGCCAGCTCGCGCTGGTGGGTCGTCAGCACAATCGTCCGCGTGCCGTGGCGGAACTTGGCCAGCAACTCCACCATCTGGTGGGCCGACTCCACGTCCATGTTGGAGAAGGGCTCATCCAGCAGCAGCAACTCGGGCGCCGGCAGCAGCACGCGCGCCAACGAAGTGCGCTGGCGCATGCCCTGCGAATACTGGCCCAGCGGGCGCGGCAGCTCGGGATCCAGGCCCACCTGGCGCAGCGCTTCGGCAGGCGACAGGCACTCGCGGTCCGGATAGAGGCTGGCAAAGTAGCGCAAGTTCTCCTGCCCGGTCAGCTCGTCGTAGAGCATGGGAGCGTGGCTCATGTAGCCGATGCGCGCGCGCGCTTCGTGCGGATCGAGTCCGCCGAAAACCTTGACGGTCCCAAAGCTGGGGCGCAGCAGTCCGGCCAGGATGCGCAGCAGCGTGGATTTGCCCGCGCCGTTTTCGCCAATGAGCACATAGCAGCGGCCCGGCTCCAGATCGGCCGTGACCTGGCGCAGCGCGGCAAAGGAGCCAAACAGCTTTGAAACCGTGTTGAGGCGGGCGCTGAAGGAGGAATCAGCGTCCGCGGAAGAGGCTGGAGCAGTCATTCTTATACGGCCGGAGTCGCAGGCCGGGCAGCCTGAACCGCCGAAGTGGTGCGCGGGCCATTGGCCGGCGCAGCCGGAGCCTGACCCGGATTCGTACCCGGATGCGTTGGCGTGGCCGGCGCGTACTTGCTGGCGCACTTGGCCTGCAAGACCGTGGCGTGGAAGACGCCATCGCGTCCATACGAGCCTTCAGCCAGCGCCTGCGAATCGTCCTTGAACGTGTCGGGCGGCGGTTCGGAGCCCTTGTAGATGACCTTGAGCACGCGGCCCGTGGCGGCTTTGGGCGAGTGGCTCTCAAACTCGTTCATCACAAAGGTGACGTGGGGGCCGTTTGTCTCAATCGAGCCGGGCTGCACAAAGCCTTCGACGCGCAACTGGCTGTGATACGCCTTGTCGCCCATCCCGCCGAGCTCGGCGATGGTGACGTAATAGCTCTTGTTGGCCTGGGCTCCAGAGATGGCCAACCAGCCAATGGTGCCCACGATAATGGCGACGGCGATGCCGATGCGCAGGGTGTTTGGGGAAATTTTCATATACACCTCAACGATACGAGGGTTTCAGGGGCGGGTCAATCATCCAAATGGGTAGCCGCGGGGATGGTATGGCTATGGGGACATAGGAGGATGCGCTGCTTGTGCCCAGCGGGGAGGGGGCAACGGGTTCCGCAATCAACTGGCTTGAGAGGCCCTGGGGGAGGGCCGGGGATGCCAGGGGGTGCGGCTCAGGAGGCCTGTTTGAGATGCAACCGCTTGAATTTAATGCATTTATTTAGGTTTCAGCGAGTCTGACCCTGCTTCAGGCTGGGAAGTTGCTGCCTTATGTCGCTTGTGAAACCCTACATTTCGTCGTCGTCGGCCTTGGCCCGATGCGAAGAAGCCACGATTGCGGGAGTCAGGACCATTGCGACAAAGGCCAAACCGATCAGAAAATCAACCATCGAAAAGAACTCCTTTCAGAAACGTGAAGCTGAAGAAACCGGATATTACGGGAATCCGGTCCGACACTTGTGAAGGTAGGCCAGCCTCGCAGGGGGCTGAAATAGCCCTTTGGTTGCTGGAGATGGCCCTTTCGTCGAAGGGCATGGCCCCTTGGTAACCAGAGATCAGCTCCAGAGTGCAGGCAGGTCCAGGCGCGTGGGAGTGGACCAAACCGGGGCGAGTCAACTCCTCTGGTGTGGGGAATCTGCGAAGTCTGGAAGAAAAACGGCCAAGCTCTAGCTGTCCCCGTCGTCGGATTCGTTGCCGGGAACAGACGCCACAATCGCGGGGAGGGACACCATGGCGACAAAGGCAAGAGCAATCAGAATGTCATGCATCGTGCAGGCTCCTTAAAAAGGCGTAGAGCTACATAAAGACGGAGACCTTCCAGGGTTGCAACAGTTATAGCGATTCCAGAATTGGCGTACCTCAAAACCCATCCACTCAAGTCGTTGCGAGCCTCAGCGAGCGACGGCCTTGCATCAGGTAAACGGGGCATAACCATTCTGGAATCGCTCTAGCGCATAACTCGCCGTCCGTGTGGAGTAACCACATCGTGAGCGGGTATCGATGGACTCTGGACTGATTCTTATGTTACTTGACGATCGACAAAGAAATCAGAAAACCGGCTGTTTCTTAACAAAAGACGATGGAAAAATTAATCTATCAGTTTTCCGGAAGAAAATTAAGGTGAATCGGCGGTGTGGCGTGGAGATTACCGTGGTACCTCCCACGCAGTCACAAACAGCCGCAGCGCCCTTACAAAACAGGCCGCCACAGAAACGCATATCACTCTTTCACAGGATCCCTATTGATCCGGCCCATCAATAAAAGCACCGTGCCCCATCCATTTCGCAGGCTTTGTCGCGAAATGGGTGGGAGGGCAATGACACTTTTTGAGGGCCGGATCAATAGCTGCCGTGTTTGCTGCCGCGAGTGCTGTTGGTGCCGGTGGCAGCGGCATCGCCGGTGTCGCTGGCTTTGACGGTGACTGCCACAACTTCGCTGCTGCCGCCAGCGCCCGTGTCGCTGGCGCCATCGTCGTCGTGCGACTTGGACCTCTGCATCGAAGCCAGGATCGCTGGTCCAATCAACATGACCACGAAAGCCAAACCAATCAGGAAATCAAACACTGTGTCGAACACTCCAGGAAAAAAGGGCTTCAAAGGAACAGCGACAGGGCATCATAGCGCACGCAAACAACCGGTGAAAAATCTCTTTGGTAATCAAATATTGCCGGTTTGGTCACAGTCATCCACCGGCTTTGCCGACCCTCCGTGGATGAAACTGGGTGCTCCATCCATCGCGCTCTTTGCGCTGGGTGGAAAAGCATGCACTTTGCAGCCATTCTTTGTTGTTGGCCTTGCCTTCTTGTTTCTTATTAGGGCTGCCGGTCGAGCAATTCTATCTTATTGTCCGTTGTCCAGGCTGTGAGCGGCGCGCTCCAGGGCCTGGGCCAACACGGCCAACTGCTGCGCGGCGCGGTGCGCGTCACGGGCGTCGAGGGCCTCGTTGACGCCGGGGATGACCACGGCCGCGTAGCCGGTGAACTCACCGGGAGCGTAGATGGTGTGCCGGTACCAGGGACGATTGGGCAGTCCGGCGTCGGAAAGCAGAGCGGTTTCGGCTTGGCGCAGGGCCAGATTCAGCTTGGCCAGGTCGCCGGAGGGAGCGACTTGCAGGCGATGCACCCGCTCTGCGGCGGCAGTAAAGCGCGCTGCGGCGGCTTGCGCGGGGCCAAAGTCCAGCAACCCGAGTTCCGCGGCCCCCAAAGAAGAAGACTCGCTGCCGGCAGCGCTCTCGGCTTTCCACCCCAGCGACGTGGACCTGTCGCTGGGGACCCCGGCTTTCCACCCCAGCGACGTGGACCTGTCGCTGGGGACCCCGGCTTTCCGCTTGGCTGCGGCAATGTAGGACTCAATGGCGCGCGCATAGCTCACGTAGTCGTAGGGGAGCACGTCCGCGTCGGCCATGCGCAGCGCCTCCAGGCCGAAGACGCGGGACATCTGCTGCACATACAGAAAATGGGGATCAGCGTTCTGCGTGAACCAGGCGTAGTTGTCGAAGACCGAGTGATAGACGCCGTAGGGCCCCTCGGAGCCGATGTGGGTGGCCGGCACGCCGGCGTGCTCAAAGAAGGGCGTGAAGTCGGAGCCGGAGCCGAGGTCGTCCAGTTGCGTCTCGTCCTCGTCCGGCGCGCCGGTCACGTTGCGCTCATCGCCGCGCTCGCCTCCGGCGGGTTGAGAGATGCGCCACTGGCGATACACCGAGGCGCCCAGCGGACTGGGGACCGAACGGGTGACTTCGCGAAGAAACTGCCGCAGCGAGGGCACGGCGGCGGCGTTGAATGCGGGGCCGGAGACGCCCACGTCCATGTTGAAATAGGCAACGGCGTTCTCCAGCACTTTGGCGTGCTGTTCCACCCACTCGGTGGAGCCGATCAGGCCTTCCTCTTCCGCATCCCAACTGGCAAATACGATGGTGCGCCTGGGACGCCAGCCCTGCTTGAGCAGCGCGCCGATGCCGCGCACCGACTCCAGCAGGCCGGCGGTGCCGCTCGAGGGGTCCGCCGCGCCGTACACCCAGGCGTCGTGGTGATTGCCGGCGATTACCCACTCGCCGGGGTACTCGGTTCCCTTGATCTTGCCGATCACGTCCCAGATCACGCGCCGCTGGTAGTCCTGCTCCGACACCATGTGGACCTTCACTCCGACCGGTCCCAGGTGGTAGCGGAAGGGCAGCGCGCCCTGCCAGCCCTCGGGCGCGGCGGGCCCTTTCATGTTCTTCAAGATGGGCGCGGCGTCGTGGTAGCTGATCGGAATCGAGGGGATCAGGGGCTGGTTGCCCGATGTTTTGGCCGGAATACGGGCCGAGTCGGGCAGATCCAGCGTGGAGGCCACGCCCGGCGTTTCGGGGTCGCCGGGATACTTGAACAGGTATTGCACCGAGCCGCGCTGCACCGCGGTTTCAGGCCCCCAGGGTCCCATCGGATAGGCGTCGCCCTTGGAGTAGCCGTCGTCCTGCGGATCGGAGTAAAGCAGTACGCCTGCGGCTCCGCGCTGCTCGGCCAGGTAGACCTTGACCCCGCGGAAGTTGACGCCGTAGCGGGCCAGCACAATCTTGCCGTGCAGGTCGATGTGCCGGGCCGCCAGCCGGTCAAAGTCCTCGCGCCGTCCGTAGTTGGCGTAAACCACCGCGGCGGTCACGTCGCCCGAGCCGGAGGAGCCGTGGAAGGGCATGATCACGCGGGGATTGTCCTGGAAGGGATCGCCCTCGACATGCTCCCGCGTGGGCCCGGACAGCAACAGATGGCCGGCGTCGTCGTATACCTCCAGCCGCTCGGTTTTGGGCTGATTCAGCAGCACGCGGTAGGGGACGATCTCCGTCTCCAGGCCCGCCTGACGAAATTTCAGGGCAATATATGCTGCGATTTTGTGGTCCTGCGCGGTCGATGCCAGGTGAGGTTCCGCAGTCAGCGTCTTCACAAGCTGGCCGGCCAGTTTGGCGCTGGGTATAGCCAGGAATTTCTCCTCGATGCGCGCCTGCTTGCTGAAATCGGCATAGCCGAAAACGGGGCCCGCCGGCGGCAGTACCGATTGCGCCAGAAAAGCAACCGGAGCCAGGACCAGAAACAAAAAGCAGCCAAGCGGTTTGCGCGCAATCATGGGCGGACCTCTTTGAGCAGAGACAGCAACCGAACGCACTGCGCTGCAAACAGCCACAGCTTACACTAGAACCAGGGGGCACTTGTTCTGAGCGCGAACCGCGAGTTGGAGGAGGAACCCGTGGGCCTTGACCGCGAAGAAGTTGCGGCCGTGTCCAAGGCGCTGGCCGACGCCGAGGCCGAACGGTTTCCCCAGGTGGTGCGCGCCCTGCGCAACCCCAACTTCCGCCTCTTCTGGAGCGGCAACTTCCTCTCCAACATCGGCACCTGGATGCAGAACGTGGCCCAGGGATGGCTGGTGCTCACCCTCACCAACAACTCCGCCTTCTGGCTGGGAGTGGTGGGTTTTGCCGGGGCCATTCCGTTTCTCTTCTTCACCCTCTTCGGCGGGGTCATTGCCGACCGCGTCAACAAGCGCCGCCTGCTCCTCTTCACCCAGTCCACCATGATGCTGCTGGCCTTTCTGCTGGCCGGGCTTGCCTACTTCAAGGTCATCACCGTGTGGGAGGTGGTGCTGCTCGCCTTCCTCAGCGGCGTGGTCATGTCCATGAACCAGCCCAGCTATCAGGCTCTGGTGCCCCAGCTGGTGCCGCGCGAAGACCTGACCAACGCCATTGCACTCAATTCAGTGCAATACAACATGTCGCGCATCCTCGGCCCCACGCTGGGCGGCTACGCCATGGCCCTGATGGGCGTGGCCGGCAACTTCTTCTTGAACGGCCTCAGCTTTCTCGGTGTCCTGTTCGCGCTCACCCGCATCCGCTACCCCAAAGAGAAGCCGGCTCGCAGAGAGACCATGCTGGCCAGCCTGCGCGCCGGCCTGGGCTATGTGCACAGCCGCCCGCAGATGTTCGCGCTGGTCGGCATGATCGCCGTATCCAGCCTGTTGACCATGCCCTTCATGGTGTTTATCCCCTACTTTGCGCGCGTCCAACTGGGCACCAACGCCAGCGGCATGGGATGGCTCTATGGCGCATCCGGCCTGGGTTCGGTGCTGGGCGCTCTCACCGTGGCCTCGCTGGGCAAAGTGCGCCACCGCGGCAGGGTCATCACCTTCTCTGGCGTAGCCGTGATGGCGATCGTGGTCGTCTTCTGCTACGCACACCTCTTCGCGCTGGCGGTTTTCCTCATGCTGCTGGAGGGCGGCGGCATGATGCTGGCCACCACTTCGGTCAATATGGCCATGCAGACCCTGTCCAGCGACGAGATGCGCGGCCGGGTGATGAGCATCTACGGAACCTGTTTCCTGGGATTGCCGCCGGTGGGCGCTCTGCTGGCCGGCGAGCTGTCGCGCCACATCCCCACGTCGCACGCCCTGGCCCTCATGTCCGGCGTGTCCCTGCTGGTCTTCCTGGCCTTCTTCAGCTTCTCCAAAGCGCTGCGCGAACTGGACTGAGAGCAGCGAATCAGCTAGTCAGCAAGTCAGCGGGGCTGGCGGAGTTGGCAAAGCAGCAAAGCAGCAAGTCAGCGAACCAACTGGGTGGGAAAGCACAAACTCTCATCGGCAATTGACCGGTCTGTCCTCAACCATCAACCTACGCCACCGGCTGCGCGCAATGGGCGCAGCGCCGGGCGGCCAGAGGAATCTCGCTCAAACATTCGGGGCAGGTTTTGGTCGAGGGCGCAGCCACCGGTTCGGGCTTCTTCAGCCTTGCCAACAAGTGGTTGATCGGCAACACAATGGCGAAATACACCACGCTGGCCACAATCAGGAACGACACCGCGGCATTGAGGAAGTTGCCCACCTTGATGTGCCCGCTGCCAATGTTCAGAACCACGCTGCTGAAGTCCGGCTTGCCCACAGTGGCCGCGATCAGCGGGTTCAGCACATCGCCGACCAGCGAAGTGACAATGGCGTTGAAGGCCGCGCCCAGAATGACGGCTACTGCCAGGTCCACCACATTGCCACGCAGGATAAAATCCCGAAATCCCTTCAGCATGTCTTCCTCCGATGCGCGATCCTGGCAGAACTCGACCGCGCTTGGGTCCCATCCTAAATGGCGTCCAAGCCTGTGCGGAAGCCGAAAAGCGGCCGCGACCCCACCCCAGGGCAATTGCACGAATGCCCCATGCTCTTCAAGCCGGGACCGTCCACTGCAAAGCAAAGGATCAACCGCGGTCTTCCCGGCGGGAAGACGTGAAAATAGCCCCGGGTGGAGCGCAGCGCAACCCGGGGAAAGCTGCCCAATCGTGTTTTTCGCGTCCCGTAGGGCAGCGTTGAGGCCTCCCCTCGGCACTGGAACCCCTCCATGCAATTGCCCTGACCCCGCCCTACAAATAGACCCACAAAAACAGCACCAGCGCCAGGATCATCAGTTCGGAGTAAAGCAGCAGCAGGATGCCGGCATAGTAGAGGGTCCACTTGCGGCCCAGGCAGCGGCCGGTTTCAATCATCGCCCAGAACACAACCGGAGCCAGCAGAACTTGCCAGGGCGAGTGGCGCAGCGCGTCGGCATGGGGAAACCCGGCCAGCAGCATGCTGGTACCCATTGCACCCAGCGCCAGCAGCACGCCGCGGGCCAGCGACCGCTGCCGGAGCCGAAAAAGGGGAAGCGCCATGCGTCTCCTTTACATGCTTAGCATTTGCAGCCCCCCTGTCCCATCGCCGCCAGCGATTCGGGATAGGGTTCGCGCAGCACGCCGCGCTCGGTGATGATGGCCGTGACATACTTCGCCGGCGTTACGTCGAAGGCCGGGTTGCAGATGCCCACGTCGTTGGGCGTCAACTGCTTGCCGCCGTGGTGGGTCACTTCCACATGCGGGCGCTCCTCAATGGGAATGCCGTCGCCCGTTTCCGTAGCCATGTCGACGGTGGACCAGGGCGCGGCCACATAAAATGGGATGCCGTGCTCATGCGCCAGAATCGCCACGTTGTAGGTGCCGATCTTGTTGGCCACGTCGCCATTGGCTGCGATGCGGTCCGAGCCCACCACCACGGCCTGGATGCGTCCGGCCTTCATCAGGCTGGCGGCCATGTTGTCGCAGATCACGGTGGTCGGAATGTGGTCGGCCATCAGCTCCCAGGCGGTCAGCCGAGCGCCCTGCAAAAAGGGCCGGGTCTCGTCAGCAAAAACGTGAATCTGCTTGCCCTGCTCCACGGCCGAGCGGATCACGCCCAGCGCGGTTCCGTAGCCGCAGGTGGCCAGCGCGCCGGCATTGCAATGGGTCAGCACGCCGCCCTGTTGCGGCAGCAGCGCGCCGCCAAAGGCGCCCATGGTCTTGCAGGCGGCAATGTCTTCCGCGTACATGGCGTGGGCTTCGGCCAGCAGCCGGTCCTTGATCTGGTCGAGAGTCGCACCCGAGGCCAGCAGATTGGCAAACAGGCCCTTCATGCGGTCGATGGCCCAGAACAGATTGACGGCCGTGGGCCGCGTTCCGGCCAGGCGGGCGCAAACGCGCTCAAACTCGGGCGCAAACTCCTCGGCCGTGGCGGCTGTCGTGCGCAACGCGCCCAGGGCCACGCCGTAAGCGGCGGAAACGCCAATGGCCGGCGCGCCGCGCACCACCATGGTCACAATCACGTCGGCCACTTGCTCGTAAGTCGTGGCAAGCACATAGCTTTCCTCAAGAGGAAGCTTGGTTTGATCGATAAAACGTACGCCTTCGGGGGTCCATGCGAGGGTGGGAATCATTTGAATCCAGTGTAAACCGGGAAGGGCAGAGATCAGAGAGCAGAGAGCAGACAGCAGGGAACAGAAACGCAGTGGCCGCTCCTGAGCGCGTCTTGCTCTCCGCGTGTTTCCTTTCCCAGTCCAGAACTACCGTGCCCCATCCATTTCGCGTCTTTTACGAAATGGGTGGGAAAGCACGAACTCCAACCCACCCTTGTCCCGACTCCGCTTTCAGCTTGTAGGATTCTCCCCAGACGGCCAGTCCTGGACACAGGGGAAAGGGGCTCCATGAAAACCTTTTCATTTTCCGCTGGACTTCTCTCCGCCCCCGTGCTGTACAGTTGTTTTCGTGCATTTCTGCGCTGTTTACCCTTGCCTCTGCCGGGGCCGTGCCTTGCTTTGCGTAAGCCGGCGCGCCCCACAAACGGCATTGCGCAAACTGCGTAGACCTGGAATTTTTTGAAGGAAGCGGGGAAAAACCTCTCATGGCAACTCGATCCACACCGCCGGCGGCGCCAAACGCGCCCAATTATGTTGTTCCGTTCATTACGGTTACCTTCCTGTTCGGCATCTTCGGGTTCCTTACCAACCTGAACAGCAACCTGATGCCCCACCTGAAGTCGCTCTTCGATCTCACCTACGGGCCGGCCATGCTGGTTTCCACTGCCTGGTTCTTCGCCTACCTGATCTTCTCGGTTCCCAGTTCCAAGCTGATCGAGATGGTCGGCTACAAGCGCACCATGGTCATCTCGCTGTTCATCATGGTGGCCGGCGCGCTGTTGTTCATCCCGGCGGCCAACCTCATCAGCTTCCCGCTCTTCCTGGCGGCCATCTTTGTGCTGGCCACCGGCGTGTGCGCCTTGCAGACCTCGGCCAATCCCTACGTCTCCATTCTCGGACCCGAGCACAGCGCTCCCGCGCGGCTCACGCTGGCCCAGGCCTTCAACTCGCTGGGCGCGGCCATCGCTCCCCTGGTGGTGGGCCGCTTCATCCTCACCGATCCCAGCAAGATTTCCAGCAAGGCCAGCATTGCCCACACCGTGCAGGGGCCGTATATCGCCATTGCCGGCACGCTGCTGGTGCTGGGTTTCGCGGTCATGTTCATGCACCTGCCCCACATCACCGCCACCCGCGCCTTCCGCCCCGCGACGGACGGACGACCGATCCTGGACCGCAACATCTGGACCTACTCGCACACCGTGCTGGGCATGTTGGGCATCTTCTTCTATGTCGGCGTTGAAATCTCCCTCGCCTCCATCGCCATCAGTTACTTCCGCACCCAGGGCGTCAGCAATACGGAAACCGCGGCCTTCCTGGCTTCGTTCTACTTTGTCGGCATCATGGTGGGTCGCTTCGTTGGCAGCTTCATCATGACCTGGATCAAGGCGGAAAAGCTGCTGGTCATCCTCGGCCTCTTCGGCGTGGTGCTGCTGCTCATCTCCATGTTCTCGACTGGCCAGCTCGCCATCTGGACCCTGGTGCTCTGCGGCCTCGCCAACTCCATCATGTACCCGAATATCTTCGCCCTGGGCATCGCCGAACTGGGACCGATGACCAGCAAGGGGTCCGGCGTCATCACCATTGGCAACGTGGGCGGCGCGGTGGTTCCGCTGCTGTTTGGCTGGCTGGCCGACAAGGTCGGAATTCAGTATGCCTTCGTCCTGCCCATCATCTGCTACCTCTACGTGGCCTACTACGGCCTGTCCGGCTTCAAGCCCTCGCACGACGCATAGTGCCTGGGTTGTTTTGTTTGCCAAGGCCCTCCGGTTCATCCCGGAGGGCCTTGGCGTTTTTGCGAGTCAGCGAGTCAGCAAGTCAGCAAGTTAGACCGACAAGAATGTGCGGGTGCCCCCGGTCTCGATTTTGAGACCGGGGAAAGCACGAACTCAATGGGACTTCTTCATCCGGTCAGAGACCTGGGAAAGCTCTGAATAAGTCCTATA
>CAVZNE010000167.1:0-20870 GCA_963776445.1 Terriglobales bacterium | reverse complement strand
CCAGTTCCAACTACGTGATGGCGCGCATTGCTGTGGGCCACAATCCGCGCGGCGTGACGCTGAGCCGCGACGGCCGCAAGCTGTTTGTGGCCAACCGGCTTGAAGACACGATCAGCGTGATCGATACGCGCACCAACCGCGTGGCTTCGACTATTGCGCTGGCCGGGCCCAAGAGCACCAATGTGTTGCGGCGCGGCGAGCAGACTTTCTACACCGCGCGCCAATCGTTTCAGGGGCAGATTGGCTGCGCCTCGTGCCACATCGATTCCACGTTTGACGGACTCACCTGGGACCTGGAGCCGGACGGTTTTGGCCGCGACATTGTGGACAACCGGCTGATCGAGGGCATCAAGGGCACCGAGCCCTACAAGTGGAACGGCGGCAATCCCAACATTCCTACCGAGTGCGGGCCGCGCACGGAGATGTACTTTTGGCGCGCGGAAAACTACGACTGGCGCAAGCTGGCCGACCTGTCTGTGTATGTGCGGATGTTGAAGCCGCGGCCCAACCGCTGGCGGCAGGCGAGCGGCGAACTTACGCCGGCGCAGGAACGCGGCAAGGCGCTGTTTGAGCGCGCGGTGGACAAGTTCGGCAAGCCGATTCCAGAGGCCAACCGCTGCTCGTATTGCCATAGCGGGCCCAAGGGAACGAACCAGAAATCATTCGATGTGGGTACGCGCAAAGCCACGGACAATACCGGTCTGCTCGACACGCCGCATTTGACCAACGTTGCGCTGACGGCGCCTTACCTGCACGACGGCACGGCGCGCACTCTCGAAGAGATCTGGACGGTCTACAACCCCGACGACAAGCATGGCCGGACCAACGATCTGACCAAGGACGAACTGAACGACCTGATCGAGTACCTGAGGACGCGATGAAAAAGCCCGTAATTCCTGGCTTCTTGATGATCGTAATGGTGGCGGTGGCAGGCATGCAGGCGTTTGCCGCAACAGCGCCTGCGCAAAAGCCTCATGCCGCATCGGCGGCGTCTGTTGCGCTGCCGCAGTTACCGCGCTTCAAGTTTGAGAACTTCACCACCGCCAACGGGCTGCCCAACGATCATGTGTATTGCGTGCTGGTGGATGGGGATCGCATCTGGGCGGGTACGGAAGACGGTCTTGCGGTCTACGAGAATCGTGCGTGGAAGACCTACAATACCAAAGATGGACTGGCGCACCGCGCGGTGCTTTCGCTGGCGCTGGACAAGCGCACCGGCGACGTGTGGGCCGGGACCATGGGCGGGTTGAGCCGCATCTCGGGCGGACGCATCGACAGCTATACGCAGTTGAATTCCGGCCTGAGCAACGACGTGGTGTACGGCGTCGGAGTAGAGGGCGAGGACGTGTGGACGGCGACGGCCGCCGGCGCCAGCCGCCTGAATCTGCGCACCGGCCAGTGGACGCTCTACAACGAGCGCAACACGCCCATGAACGAGATATGGGTGTACGGCGTGAGCGCCACGCCCAGCAAGGTTTACTACGCGGTGTGGGGCAGCGGAATTCTCGAGTACGATCAAAAGACCGGCCGCTGGGACAAGTACGACGATCCCGACGGCGAAAACGAGATCGTGCTGTTCAAGGATCAGGGGTTGGTCCACGAGATTGTCACGTCGGTCAGCTATGTGGACAATATTCTTTGGGTGGCCACGTATTTTGGCGGCAGCCGGTACGACGGCCGTTACTGGCACAATTTTTTGACCAAGGACAGCGGGCTTCCCTCGAACTTCATCAACACCATCAAAGGGATTGACGCCAAGCGGGCTTGGTTCGGCACCGACAAGGGGCTGGTCTATTACGACGGCGTGAACTGGGCTGTGTATCGGCCCTCGCTTACCACAGGCAAGCCGGAGATGACGGTGCGCGACGCGCAAGGCAAGATAACGCCGGCTGCCGTAACCACCGCGCCGGCCCACAACTACGTTCTCGGCATCGACTTCCAGGGCAGCGACATTTGGGTCGCGACCGCCAAGGGGTTGAGCCACGGAATTCGTCAACCATAAGAAAGAAACCTAAGGAGACACATCACCATGAACTCATTTGCAGATCTTCTGGAGACCATTGGGCACGCACCGATCAAGAAGCGCGCCATGACCAACCTGGGCGTGCTCAACGAGGCCTATGCCTACGAAAAGCCCAGCTCGTTTTCGCGCGGCATGCGCATCGACCTGAACGGCGTCACCATCCTGCTGATTTCGGGCACCGCCTCGATCGACGAGAACGGCGTGAGCGTGCACATTGGCGACTTCAAGGCGCAGATGAAGCGCACGCTGGAGAACATTACCGGTCTGCTTGAGGCCGAGGGTTGCACCTGGCACGACATTGTGCGCACCAGTTGCTACCTGCGCGACATCGACCGCGACTACGACGTTTTCAACGCGGAGCGCACGGCTTTCTTCAAGGAGCAGGGACTGGATCCGCTGCCCGCCTCCACCGGCATCCAGGCGCATCTTTGCCGTCCCGAACTGCTGATCGAGATTGAAGCGATCGCCATGTTCCGCACCGAAAAGGCCGGTTGCTGCAAGGAGTAACGATGCGCAAGGGATGGTTGCTGGTTGCGATGTGCCTCGCGTTCGCCGCTTCAAATGGCGCGGGCGCGGCACAAGAGAAGGACACGCATAAGTGCGAGTGCGGGGCGCATCCGCCGGGTCCGCCCAAGGATCGCGTGGTTACGCCGTATGCGGGCGAGCCTGCCGATCTGAGTCCGTACTCCAAGTTTGCCGCGCCCTACGACCTCAACTACACCCATCCCAACATCTACTCTGGCGCGGGGCGCGACCTGCCCGAGCCGAAGGGCCTGACCGAGGTGCGCATTGGCTTCTTCGGGCCCATCGAGCACAGTCCGGAGCAGATTTTCGGCTTGCGGATGCTGCATGGCGCGCAGTTGGCCGTGGAAGAGGCCAATGCCCGCGGCGGCTACGGCGGCAAGCCCTTCAAGCTGATGCTGCACAACGACTACGACAACTGGCAGGCCAAGACGGTTTATGGAGACGACCGGCCGACCGACCCTACAATTTGGGGCTCGGCCTCCAATGAAGTGGTGAAGATGGTCTACGACGACCAGGACTGGGCGATCTTCGGGTCGATCAGTTCCGAGTCGACGCACATCGCGCTGCGCGTGGCTTTGCGCGCCGAGATTCCCATCGTCAACTCGGCCTCCACCGATCCCACCATTCCGGAAACCTATATTCCGTGGTTCTTTGAGGTGCTGCAGGACGATCGCGTGCAGAGCCTGACGCTGGCGCGGCGCATCTTTACCGAACTGGGCCTGAAGCGCGTTGCGATTCTCCGCGTGAATGAGCGCTACGGGCGCTTCGGCGTGCCCAAGTTCCGCGATGCCTCGCGGCGGCTGGGCCATCCGGTCGTGATCGAGCAAAAGTACCTGCCCGGCGACACGGATTTTTCGCAGCAGTTGAAGGTGATCCGCTCCTCGCATGCCGACGCGATTGTGCTGTGGACCGACGAGACGCAGGCGGCGGGCATCCTGAAGCAGATGAAGGCTCTGGGCATGAAGCAGCGGGTTTTCGGAGCGTATCGCACGCTGGGACCCACGCTGCTGGCCGAGGCCGGCGATGCGGCTGAGGGCTTCGAGGCGGTTTTCCCTTACGATGCCAACCGCCAGGACCCCAAGTGGGTCGGCTTCAACCACCGCTTCGAAGACCGCTTCAAGGAGAAGCCGGAGCAGTTTGCCTCTCTGGCATACGACGCGATGAATGCGCTGCTGGATTCGATCTGCAAGGCGGGCCTGAACCGCGCGCGGATTCACGACGCACTGGCCAACATTGAGCAGTACGACGGCGTGACCGGGCACATGATCTTCGATCCCAACCAGAAGAACGTGACGCCCATGTATCTGGGCACGGTGCACAACGGGGCGATCACATATCGCGTTGCAACCATGGAGAAGGCAGCCGCTGCTCCGCAAGCCTCTGCCGCATCGCAGGTGGCCGCGCCAGCGGCGTCAGCCCCACCGCAGGTGGCCTATGCGCGTGTGGGCGAGGATGGCGTTAGTTATGCCGGACCGCATCAGCAGGACGTGCCTGCAGGGCCGGTAAACGTGGTTCTGTTTGGGCCGAAGGCAGCCCAGGTTGCGCAGTCGCCGCAAATGCAGGCCGCACTGGCGGCGGGTGCGGCAAAGGGGCGGGAGTGGAAACTGCTGCCTGTGGCCAGCGATCAGAACTGGGGCGCGGCCTCGACTCAATTGGTGAAGACGCTGATGGACGAGCACGCCCTGGCGATTGTGGCGCTGGATCGCGATGCCGCCCACCTGGCCGAACAACTGGCGCTGAAGACCTTTGTGCCGGTGGTTGCCTTGAGCAGCGACAAGACACTGACCTCGACCAATATTCCCTGGATCTTCCGCATGCCGGCCGCAACCACGCCGGCAGTTGCTCTGCGGATGCTGGAAGCGGCCGCGGCGCGCAGCGGAGTCAACCCGGAGCGGCTCAGAGACGTGCTGGCTTCAGGGGGCGAGGTTTCCGGAGTGTCCTTTCTGCCCACCGGGGAGTTGCGCGGGAAATAATGGGAATCTGGTTCAGTACGGCCAAATGTGCTGAGCTGCCCGCGGATTTTCTGTGTGGACCGGAATCACTGCCGTTCA
This sequence comes from Terriglobales bacterium, assembly GCA_963776445.1. Classification (GTDB taxonomy): domain Bacteria; phylum Acidobacteriota; class Terriglobia; order Terriglobales; family Acidobacteriaceae; genus Telmatobacter. The sequence goes on along the minus strand of CAVZNE010000167.1, from coordinate 16,271 downwards.
ATGAACCCTGGTTTGCGGCACAGATTTCTTCAATCCGGTCGGTTGGAGCCCTGCGATGGGGGCTATCCATACAGTCGTGGTCCCGGTCATTTTTCATTTGAAGGGGAATGTCTATACAATTGATTTTTCGTCAAAAAAGGCTAAGCAAGTGCTTACTTTTTTGGAATATCAGGAGGCGACATTTTGCGGCAATAGCTGCCACATTGAGCCAATTGACGCCATAATAAGGGGAATCGGGAGTTGAGATCGCGACGCTGGGCGGCTTTTGCGCCTGACCGGCGGCGCATGCAAGGCTGAGAAGAATCATCCTGTCTTCTGCATCATGGTCCGGTGGATGTGGGCAGACTTCGAACACATACAACGATCAGGCAATCTGCGAACGGCAAAGCAAGACTCAGCTTTTCTGGAATGGCTGGAGGTATCGTGGCTCGAGTACGGTTGGATTCCTGGAAGTCGATCGCGGAATACCTTGAACGGAGTACGCGCACGGTGCAGCGCTGGCATGCGTACCACGGGCTGCCGGTTCACCATTTCGGCGGGAGCAAGGGGTCAGTTTTCGGGTATGCCGAAGAGATCGACCACTGGTTGGTGAACCTTGTCGAGGAGACCAGAAGCGCGAATATGAGCGAGGACGAGGCGCTCGAAGCGCGAAAGAAGCGATCGTTTGAGTTGATGGCGCGCGCCCAGGAAATATGGGAAATCCGCTCCGAAGACAACTACAGCAGCATTGCCGGCCTCTGCCGCAAAGCCATCGACCAGTACCCCGGCAATAGCTGGGCTTATGTCGGTCTGGCCAATTCCATGATCATGGGAGCTCTTGAAGGCGTCACCGACAGCTCTGTCGCCTACAACTGCGCTATCCAGGCCCTGCGCCATACCGCGCAGCTGGATACGGAAGACATTGAGGCCAAGTGCAGCGCGGCCTGGCTGAATCTGGTGTACGAGCGCAAGTGGCACCAGGCGCGGGCAGGATTCGAGGAGGTGTTGAGCAAACAGCCCAAGAACAGCGACGCGCTGTCCGGGCTGTCTCTGCTGCTCCTTGTGGAAGGCAACCTGGCCGACGGCTCCTATTATGCCCAGGAGGCCTGGAAGCAGAACACCATGGTTTGCTCTTTGGGCGCGCTTGCCGCCTGGAGCCAGTACCTGGCAGGAAACCTGGAACTTGCGCTGCACATGATTGCGCAAGTGCGGGCCAGCGGCGGAAGTGGAGCGGTAATAGGCGCGGTTGAAGCGTTGGCATTGATCCAGGCAAACCCGCCTGGCGCGAATATCGCGCGGGTGGAGTTTCTCGCCAATGAGTCGCCGCAGAATCAGACCCTTCAAGGCGCTCTGGGCTATGCCTATGCAGTTTCAGGCCAGACCCGCAAAGCCGGGGAGATATTCCGGCAAATGGAGCAGTTGAACCCGATGAGCAAAAGGAGCAGCGGGTACGCTCTGGCGCTCATCCGCCTGGGCCTGGGCAAACGGCAAGAGGCAGTGGAATGGCTGGAGGCAGCCTTTGACGAAGGGGCGCTGTGGAGCATCGGGTTTCGCTCCGATCCGCTTTTGCGGCCGCTGGGCGGCGAGCCGCGCTTTGAAAAACTTCTCCGCAGGGCCGGTCCCTCGAATGGAAACAGTTTGGAAGCGATGTCCCCCCAGCCGTATGAGGACAGAGCGGTATAAACATTGGCGTCCGGCGACCTTGCGGGTTGACTTGCGTTTCGTGCTTCCGCGTTAAGATAATGTTTGTCGGCCCCTGCCGAATGTGGGATTTCGAATGAGTTTGGATGGAACAATCCGCGTGTTGGACGGTGCTACCAGCCTGGACGGCGCGATCGACGTGCAAGCGCTGGAGCGCAAATGGTACGCGGTCTTCACCGTTCCGCAAAACGAGAAAGCCGTGGTCAAGCATCTTGCCTTGCGAGAGGTTGAATCTTTTCTTCCCACCTACGAATCGGACCGGGTGTGGAAGAACCGGCAGCGCGTTCGGATCGTCCTGCCGTTGTTTCCAACCTATCTGTTTGTCCACATCAATTCACGGGAGCGAATCAAGGTTCTGCAGTCCCCCGGGGTTCTGCAGATTGTCGGCAATGGCCGGACGAGTATCCCTCTCTCTGACGCGGAGATCGATTTCCTGCGTTCCGGCCTCTGCGGGAAGAAGATCGAACCGTACCGGGAGTTGGTGGTAGGCCAGAAAGTTCGCATCAGGCGCGGTCCATTTGAAGGGTTGAAGGGCGTTCTAGTGAAGCAGAAAAACGGCCTGCGCTTCGTGCTCTCGCTGGAAATGATCAACCAGCATGCCTCAGTCGAGGTGGACGCAGAGAGCCTTGAACCGGTGAATGGCTGAAGCCGGAACGCCGCGAGCCTTATAGCAAAACCAGAGTTGGTATATCCCGAAAGCAGTTCATCCAAGTCGACGCGAACCTCAGGGAGCGGCGACCTTGCATGCATTGAACAGGACACAAGGACTCTGGTTTTGCTCTAAAGAGCAGTCAGTCCGGTCCGTTCCGGATCGTCTGCCCCAAGCGTCACTTCGAACGTATATCCGAAGCGTTTGGAGTTGTCGAGATAACGGAAAAAGGTTGGCCGGAACTCATAGAGATTGCAGCCGCCGATTGCTAGGCGAAAGACACTGCCCAACTGGAATCTTTCACAATACAGCTTGATCAGGGCCTTGCGGCGCGCGGTGTCGGTAATGACTGTCACGGACCCGCGCATTTGCACCCCGCAAATGTCCTTCCACTTTTCAGCGTGCCGGTAGACGGTGGCCGAGGCGCAGGGCGCTCGTTCGAGATTGCGGCTGTGCAGGCTGGACGGGGAAGACAGCCAGTAGAGCGAGAGATCCGGGCCGGCGATATAAAACAGCGGCGCGATGCAGGGTTCTGCTTGCGCATCGGCCGTGGCCAGCGCCAGCGTACTCTCCTGGCGCAGGAGAGCCGCGATCATCCCGGTCTGCTTTGCCGTGCCCCTCATCGCCGCGCATCCTGAAGCATACATCTCTACTGTAAGACTGCCATGGCTAATCGTGCGCGGTTTGGATTCGCCGTTTCGCAGCAACAGCAAGGGCAGCCCGAGGGCTGCCCTTGCTGTTGCTGCGAAACGTAAATCCGAGGGTTAAGGGAGGTAGTAGCGGAACGAGGTATAGAACAGATTGTCAGTGGCCACGGCCTCGGGGGTGGTGGTGCCGCCCCAGATGGCGCGGTTGACATTGGCGTACTGGATGCCGTAGCGGATGCGGCCGGCAGCGCCCTTGTAGAAGTCATACCAGAGGCCAGCCGCGGTCTCCTGTACAAACTTGTTGTTGCCGGTGCAGTTTGCGGGAGCTCCCGAAGGAACCGAGCCGCTGGTGGGCGTGGAGGATTCGACGTTGCAACCGCTGTTGTTGACGGTCAGCAGGCCGTAACCAGCCGTGGTTCCGGCAGCCAGGGTGTTGAGGCGGCCAGCGAAGTCTTCGCCGTAGTTGGCGTAGAGGACCAGGCGCGGTGTCGGGTGAAGCTCGACAGTGGCGATCCCGGAGGCGTTGGTGAGGGCCTTCATGTGGCCGGTGGCGTCGAAGGTGACGTCGGCCAGGGTGGTGTCGCCGTAGCGGCCCACGCCATAGCCGTAGAGGCCCGAGACGCCGAAGTCGCCGTACTTGCCGAAGACCGGAGCGCGCAAGCTGCCGCCGAAGCCGCCGGTGGGCAGGGAGTCAGTGTAGCGGCCCGCCGTAGCGGCCGTGCCGGTGAGCTTGTAGTTGGGATAGTACTCGTAGTGGGGGAAGCGGCCGATGGCGAAAGCTTCATAGTGGCCAAAGCCGGGATCGACGGCAACCTTGGCGATAACGTCCGGACCGAGGTTGTAGCTGTAGGTGCCGTTGACCGCGTTGTAGGAGCTGGACTGCACGCCAGCGGTGGAACCGCCGTACAAGCAGGAGCCAGCCGGGCAGCCGCTGCCGCCGGTGAGGGTCTGGGCATTCTCAAGCGAGACGCCGTAGGAGAGCTGCTTGCCGTTCTTGAGGAGGGCGAAGCCGTACTGGCGAGCCCAGACGAAGCCCGGAACGTAGTTCGGGTCGATGGTCAGGGGCGTTTTGACGTCGCCGGAGAAGTTGGAGAGGCCCTTGGCGCGCTCGGCGGCCAGCGACCACATCTGTCCACCCTGGAAGGTGAAGCCCTGCTTCAGGATGGCCTGAGCCCACACCACGCGCTGGCGCATGACGTAGCTGTTGGACTGGTTGTTGTTGGAACTGGTGCCGGTGCCCAGGAAGTCGGCCTCGACGTAGCCGCGATAGATGGCGCCGTTGGACTTGCCTTCGGCCAGCATCGAAACGCGGGACTGACGGCCGGTGCCGTAGAACTCGCTGAGCGCGGCGGTGTTTGCGCCGTCGAAGGGGATGGAACTGAGAGCCGTCGGAATGTCGGCGCCGGTCGCCTTCTGGCGAAACACGGTTTCCGCCGCCATGAAGCCGCCGGGCGTGATGGCGATGCCCTTGTAGTGGAGAGCGCTGGGGTTGGCAATGTCCTTCTTGATTTTGGCGGTTTCGTCGGAAACCGTAGTGGCCAGCGAGACTTGGTTGCCCTTCAGATCGGTAACGGTGGTTGCGAGCGTGTTGACCGCAGCTGCGTTTTCAGTAACCGCCTGCTGCTGGGCCGAGGCTGCGGCTTCTGCTCTGACCGCTGAGGCCTGGGCTTCGGCGGCTGCCTGCTGCGCCTTCTTCAACTGCGCATCCTTGTCGGCAAGGTCGGTTTTCAGACCGTTGATCTGGCCCTCCAGTTCGTGGCGCAGCGCTTGGATCTGCTCCTCGACTGTGGGGGCCGGCGGCGTCTTGGCCTTCTTGGCGGCAACGTGCTTTTTCACCGGCGCAGCGGCATCCGCGGCGTAGCCGTATGAGGCAACTAGACTGGCTGCCAGAAGTGCGGCGGCAACAGTTTTGAGTCTGAAATTCATGGGGCCTCTCTTTTCCTCTCGAATCAAGTTGTATCGTGGCTGCGCCCGCTTTCTCGCGAACGCTCTCGACTCCCGCATCCCTAAAACCATCAATATGAAACCAAAAGGTGTTCTTTTCGGGATGCAGGACGAACAGTGAAAGCTTGAGAACAGTTCCACGTGAGCAGAGCCTTGCCTGATCGCTTTCGAATTCAGACTCGCAGAGTTTGATGAATACTTGACGAATTTACCTATTTTTAACAGAGCGGATAGCGTGGTATTCAATTGAATGGAACACGTAATTCATGCGTCTTTAACAGTGTGTCGCATCTCGACTCGATGTGCTGCTGGGCCGCGTAAACACGCACGATGCGTACGCGGTCCCTGTCCTTTTTTGTTGCTGTGCTGCTGCCGGCGTTGAGCAGGTTGGCCAGCAGGCGATACGCTCCGGGACTAACTCCGGAAGCTGGCGATGCAGCGCGAAGGTGACATGGAGATAAGTTCCCTGGCCGGCGTCGGCGGTCTCCGTGAGCGCGGTACGGCTGTCGTCAGTGTTCATGGTATCCGCAAGTTCACAATCCGCCAGTATAAGATTCGAACAGTAATCTGATTTGATGACTTCATCCTCCACCAACTCCGGCACTCTGCAACGGCGCATCGGGCTTCGGTCCGCTGTCGCCTTCAACATGCTTGAGATGATCGGCGTGGGCCCGTTCATCACGCTGCCGCTGGTGATTGCCGCCGCGGGCTACCACTTGTCGGTGTGGGCGTGGGTGCTGGGCGCGGTTATCGCCGTGGCCGACGGGCTGGTGTGGGCCGAACTGGGCGCCGCCATTCCGCGTGCTGGCGGCTCGTATGCTTTTCTGCGCGAGATTTACGGCCCCAGGCGCGCCGGCAACTGGCTGAGCTTTCTCTACGTTTGGCAGGTCAGCTTTTCCGCGCCGCTGGCCATCGCTTCGGGCTGCATCGGGTTGTCCAGCTTCCTGGCCTGGTTCTGGCCGGGGCTGGATGCCGCTCCGCTGGCTGCGTGGCCGGCGCTGCACTACTCAAACTTTGCCGCCGCAGCCGCCTGCCTGCTGGTAACCGCGCTGCTCTATCGCAACTTGAGCTCGGTGATGCGGTTGGCGTGGGTTTTGTTTGCCGGGGTTCTGGCGGCCATTGCTGGGGTCATCGTCTCCGGCTTTGCCCATGCCGCGGCCACCGGCGGCTGGCACATGCCAGCCTCGCCCACGCAGTCCGTCGTGCTGGCCCTGGGCGGGCTGGCACAGGCCACGCTCATTACGACGTACGATTACTGGGGCTACTACAACATCTGCTTTCTGGGTGGCGAGGTGCGGCGGCCAGAGAAGACCATTCCCCGCGCCATTCTGCTCTCGGTGCTGTTCGTTTCAGCCTTTTATGTGGCCATGAACCTGGCCGCGCTGCCCTCGCTGCGCGATGCCGCCGCCCACGCAGTGGACGGCGCTTCGGTTCGCCTGCAACTGGTGGCGGATATTGCGCAATCGGCCTTTGGCAGCGCAGCCGGCCACCTGATGGCCGCGCTGATCATCTGGACCGCGTTTGCGTCGGTGTTTTCGCTGCTGCTGGGCTACTCGCGCGTGCCCTATGCCGCCGCCCGCGACGGCAACTACTTCCACTGGCTGGCCGCCGTCCATCCCAAACACGGGATTCCTCACCGCTCGCTGGTGGCCCTGGGACTGGTGGCGGCGGGCTTCTGTTTCTTCTCGCTGGCGCAGGTCATCACCATGCTGGTGGTCACCCGCATTCTGTTGCAGTTCTTTTTGCAGCAGGTGGGCGTGATCCTGCTCCGGATTCAACAGCCGGATCTGACGCGTCCCTTCAAGATGCCGCTCTATCCGCTGCCGCCGCTGGTGGCCATTGCCGGATTTGTTTTCATCCTGGTCAACCGAAGCCACGCGTTGGGCGGGCTGCTGGTGGCCGGGGGCATTGCGGTTTCCGGCACCGGGATTTACCTGATCCGCGCACGGCGGCTGGGCGAGTGGCCGTTTTCGGCAAGTGAGTCGAAAATCGAACCGCCTGCATCTATGTGAGTGTCATGACAAAACCTTCGCTTCGCACACTCGGCAACTCCGACCTGCAACTCACGCCCATCGGCTTTGGCGCGTGGGCCATCGGCGGCGGCAACTGGGAGTACGCCTGGGGTCCCCAGGACGACAACCAATCCATTGCCGCCATTCACCGCGCTCTCGATCTGGGCGTCAATTGGATCGACACGGCAGCCATCTACGGCCTGGGCCACTCCGAAGACATTGTCGGCCGCGCCCTCAAGGCCACCGCGCACAAGCCGCTGGTGTTTACCAAGTGCTCCATGCGCTGGCACGCGGACCGCTCCATCTACCACTCGCTGACGGCTGCCTCACTGGCCGAGGAGCTGGAAGGCTCGCTGCGGCGGCTGAATGTGGACGCCATCGACCTCTACCAGATTCACTGGCCCGACCCGGACGCAGAGCTTGAAGAGGGCTGGGAGGCCCTGTCCCGCTTCCGCGAGCAAGGCAAGATTCGCTGGATTGGCGTTTCAAACTTTACGGTGGAGCAGATGAAGCGTGCCCAGAAGATTGCGCCCATCACCAGCCTGCAGCCGCCCTACAACATGCTGCGCCGAGCGGTGGAGACGGAACAGTTGCCTTACGCTCAGGCCAACGGCATTGGCGTCATCAACTACTCGCCCATGGTCTCCGGCCTGCTGACCGGCAAGATGACTGCCGAGCGCGTAGCCGCTTTCCCGGCCGACGACTGGCGGCGCAAGGCAGTGGAGTTCAACGAGCCGCGGCTCAGCCGCAACCTGAAGCTGGTGGAGCTGCTGCGCGAGATCGGCAGCGGCCACAACGTAAGTCCAGGCGTGGTGGCCGTGGCCTGGACGCTGCACAATCCGGCCATTACTGCCGCTATTGTGGGCGGCCGCAGCGCCCAACAGGTTGAGGGACTGGCTCCAGCGCTCGAATTCCGCCTGAGCGACGGCGAGTACGACCGCATCAATGCCTTTCTGACAGCCAGCGCCGTCTGAAGCCCGATTGCCCCGCAAACACTGAAAAGCCCCAGCCATGGCCGGGGCTTTTCAGTTGGAGGAGGAAGCCGCACTACATTGCGGCCACAAAATCCGGAACGATGGCGGCTGCATTGGCCTGCAGCAACTGGGTCATCCGGGCGGCCATATCTGCATACATTGAAGCGGCGCGGAAGGCATTGATGCGAACGCCTTCGCTGGCCTGTGAGAAAGCGTACTGGGCAAGGGCCATGAGAACGCACACGCGAATTTGCATGGCGTCGCTGCGCAGGGTTTCCAGAAGCAGCCGGTCTACGCCCTCGCAATTTCTATCGGCGTAGTCGGCCATCTCCAGCATGACCCGAGCATTCTGATACATGACCCAGAGTCCCTTGGGACCTTCCATCCGTCTCCATGCGTCCTCGGGCGTCGCGCTCAGGCCCTCTTTCCAGAGGAAATGATCGCTCAGCTCGCGGGCGCTCCAGTCGGGCCGAAGACGGGCCAGCAGAGAGTCCCAGGTTTGTGCATTGCGGCGGCTAACGGCGCTGCGCCACCGGCTAAGGTAGTACACAACCGCTGCAATTGCCGTGATTTGGAGAACGAGCAGAATCATCCGTGATCCTCAGCCGGGTATTGGTAACCAAGAAAACTACAGTACGATCCGGCGTGCCTTTTGCTTACTCATTACTAGTAACAGAAAAAACTACACTTGAGAACAAGTATTTTTGAATTTCGGCTCATTTTTCGCGAATATCAGTACCCAATAGGACAGCACACAGAAGTAACCAAAAACCTGGATTTGGTCCAGCCAATGGTAACTCGCTCCGCTCATATCGTGCGTATGCAGGATGAGAACGGTCAGGGAGAGGACTGAGTAGAAGCCCAGTCCCGAAGCGACCCGCAGTTCGCGCAAGGGCCAGTGGAGGCCCTGCAAGCTGCTCCACCAGGCGAGCGCCAGCAGGGCGCCGACCCGGAGGATGGCATAGGCCTGCACCAGAATCAGGTAAAGGAATGGCACGATGGGAAGGCCGGAGGGATCCATCCATTTGGCCAGGGACCAGAGCAGTGCGCAGGCTAGCGCCATGAACAAGCCCAGCACCGTCCGGCTGGGCCGCACGGCGTGGTTCTGGCGCACGACGGATGCTCCCAGTTCAGCCAGAATGGCGAGCTGGAAGAGGGTGTCCACGGTCGTGGCTGCCAGAAAAAACAGGAGATAACTGGCGGGGAGAAAGCGCAAAACGAGCCAACAGGTTGCATCGCTGCCCAGGCAGCACAGCAGATAAAAGAAAAAGACTGGAAAAACTCTGAAGACACGCCGCTGGGTGAGCAGCGCCAGGAGAATAATCTCCATGCCCACGCCTGCCAGCCACAGCGTGGTATCCAGTGCGTCCAGCGTCACTTGCCGTTCCTCAACTGATGGGCCTTCAATCCTGAATCAAAACGACAGAAGAAAATAAGAAGCGTCACTCTTTCCCCGGTTTCCGTTTTTTTGCAGTTTCCGCGGAGTCCGTCAATTCAATGCGAGCGGACTTGGCGGCGCCGGCCACAGCCAGCAGGAAACTCTGCATCTGCGGGGTAAACTCTTGCCGTTCCGCCTCTTGCTGGGCGAAACTGAATACCCAATACAGCAAGGAGACGAGATAGCTGGCCGTAACGATCTGATCTAAGTGCAAATACTGTGGCGCCCCCATGGTCTGGTGGGCATGCATCATGGCTACAGCAAGGCTCACCAACGAATAGAACCCGAGGCCTGTCGCGATTTGCAGTTCGCGGTTCTTCCACCCCAGGGACAGCATCTGGCTAAACCCCGCAAGGACCAGGAAGATCACCACCCGGAGGATTGCAAATGTCTGTTGCATGTGGACGTAGAAGCGTCCCTCCGTTCCGAGTTTGTAAGCCGGCAGCATCCATCCGGCAAACGGCCAGATCAGTGCGCCTAAAAGTGCGATGAGCAAGGCTAAGACAAGAACCGACTGCCTGGGCAACAGTTGTCGGACGGGACGAAGCACAGACCATCCCAGTTCAACCAACACGGCGAACTGGAATGCCGAATCCAGAAGCATCTCCAGCAAGTAGGCCCGGAAGTAATTTGCCGGGGACAGAGCCTTGAAGGTGTAGACCAGGAGATCTACGAACAAACTCCACACCAGGTAGGAGCAAAAGACTGGAAAACCGCGAAAGACACGCTTGCTGACAAACAGAGCAACAAGTCCTGCTTCCGCGACAACGCCGCCAATCCAGAAGATCGTGTCCAGTCCCAACGGCATTCTCCTGCACCACCTCATCGACGAGACTGGTCAAGTTTAGCAGTGAATCCGGTGGGTCGTCTTACAACAAACGGGTTAAGCTCCCAGCAAAATCTGACCGACCGGAGGCGTAGCAGGGGGCAGGATGGGGCTATAGGCGATCTGCCCGACTGGAGGCGTCGCAGGCGGGAGGATGGGGCTGAAAGCGATCTGCCCGACTGGAGGCGTCGCAGGGGGCAGGATGGGGCTATAGGCGATCTGCCCGACTGGAGGCGTCGCAGGCGGGAGGATGGGGCTATAGGCGATCTGACCAACCGGAGGCGTCGCAGGCGGGAGGATGGGGCTGAAAGCGATCTGCCCGACTGGAGGCGTCGCAGGCGGCAGGATGGGGCTAGAAGCGATCTGCCCGACTGGAGGTGTCGCAGGCGGCAGGATGGGGCTGTAGGCGATCTGTCCGACTGGAGGCGTCGCCGGGGGCAGGATGGGGCTAGAAGCGATCTGCCCGACTGGAGGTGTCGCAGGCGGCAGGATGGGGCTGTAGGCGATCTGTCCGACTGGAGGCGTCGCAGGCGGGAGGATGGGGCTGTAGGCGATCTGCCCGACTGGAGGCGTCGCAGGCGGGAGGATGGGGCTGTAGGCGATCTGCCCGACTGGAGGCGTCGCCGGGGGCAGGATGGGGCTAGAAGCGATCTGCCCGACTGGAGGTGTCGCAGGCGGGAGGATGGGGCTGTATGCGATCTGTCCGACTGGAGGCGTCGCCGGGGGCAGGATGGGGCTAGAAGCGATCTGTCCGACTGGAGGCGTCGCAGGCGGGAGGATGGGGCTGGAGGCAACTGCGTAGCTGGCCGATGCAGCAAAAATGGCAACAAAAACGGAAGTGCGGATCTTGAAGGAAGTTGAAAGCATGAGAGTAGGCTCCTGGTCAACAGAAATTTGCTATGCACGGCAAGAGTAACCTAAAAGGGTCAATCAGGCTACCACAAAAGTAACCAGATACGAGATTTTTTGGTAAGTTAGTGCCCGCCCGGCTCCCCTCACAGGTACCTCTAGGGCGTCATCCTGGATTTCCGGGCCTCGGGAAGACTGCTCCAGCCCTAACCTGGGGACGAAACGCAGTTTTTCCGAACTGCACATCCTGATTTTTTGTCCGGAGGCCAGCAATTGCTCAGACTGTCTGCCGCTAGGATGAGCGCAAATTGTTATTTATGAATAAATTAAGATTCCGAAAAGCTTGCTCCATGCTTTGGTGTTGCATTGGCTGACGGCCCGGGATTGATTCCATTACCTCTCTGAGAACTTTCGTGCCCTGGGTAGAACCGGAAAAGTCCGTTAGAGTGAGCAATGTACCTTTGGGCTCCGGAATGGAGACTATGAATCTTACTTCGAAATCCAAGTCATCGCTCTCGCAGGTTGTTCCTGAGTCGGCCCATGCACAACAAGAGGTGCGTTGTGCGGTTCGATTTCCGCTGGCGCTTCCCGTGGTGATATCCGCCGGCAGGAAAGAGTGTGCCGCGATCACCATCAACGTTTCCGCGAGCGGCGTACTTTTTGAGACGAATGATCCATTGCAGGTGGGGAGCGAGATCCACTTTTCCCTGCGCATGCCTGGTGCGGTGCTAGGTACCCCTCACGATGTTTTGGTCCATTGCCAGGGACGTGTGGTACGCTGCTCCATAAGCAAAACTCAGTTTCAGGCGGCTGCTACGATCGACGAGTATCAATTCACGGAGCAGTGACGACTTGAGTTGGCTGGCAACAGACCATTATGGACTTTTTGGACGATACCGCTGAAGGCGAACCCCTTGACGCACAAGTCAAGCAGGGGAGTATTCGCATTATTCTTGCCGATTCTCAGGCCATTTATCGCGTTGGCATCCGCAAGGTCTTTGCTCTCGAAGACGACCTGCGCGTAGTGGCCCAGGCGGATTCGATTGAGAATCTGCGTGCGGCCATTGAGCGCTATCCCACCGACATTGTTTTATTGGAAGGAAGTCTGCTGGCCGGTACGGCCAACGTCATCCCCGACCTGCTGCGGATTGCTCCCGACTTAAAACTGATTGTGCAGGCGGTTGCGGCCGACGAAAACCATACCGTGGAACTGTATCGCCGCGGCGTGCGCGGCATCATCTCCCGCTCCATCTCGCCCGACCTGCTGGTGCGGTGCGTGCGCCGGATCGCCTCTGGCGAGACGTGGATTGACAACCAGTCGGTGAATTGGGTGATTGAAGCTTATCGCGCCCAGGCAGCAGCCCTGGTGAGCCCGCGCAACCAGCCGCGGCTTTCTCCCAAGGAGATGGCCATCATCACCTGCATCACCCAGGGCAAGCGCAACAAGGAAATTGCTTTCCAACTGGGGACCACGGAACAGGTGATCAAGAACTATCTGCGCAAGATCTACGACAAGCTGGGAGTCAGCGACCGGCTCGAGCTGGCTCTCTATTGCCTGCACAACAAGATCATTCAAACCGATTCGGACGAAGAATCGATCGCGCAGAAGGTCATATCCAAGTAATTGAATACCAGCGCTCTATTGAACTCTAGCTTTCTTCCGATGCGGCGCAAACCTCTTGCCCGCCGGCCTTGCTTCCCTCGCAACTGACAGGCGTCTGCCGGCCCTCGCAAGGTTTGCGGGCCAGTTCCAGCAGGCGAATTAACTCAGCCAGTTCCGCGTTCTCCAGGTGGCCCAGCAATTCTCCGGGTACCTGCTGGATCACCGAATCCATCTCACGCAATAATGCCAGTCCGGCTTCCGAGATATGCGTCCAAACCACACGCCGGTCTTGCGCGTCGCGGTGCTGTTCGGCCAGTTTGAGCGCCTTGAGCCGCGCCAGCAAACGGGTAATGTCCGGCTCCGCGGTGATCATCCGGCTGCCGATGGCCGAACAGGTAAGTCCCTGCGGGTGCGCGCCGCGCAGAATCCGCAGCACGTTGTATTGCGTCGAGGTCAGGCCCCAATTGCGGGTCTTGCGATGAAAGGCGCGACTCAGACAATCGGAGGTGCGAAGGACGTTCAGGAACGCCTCCTCTTCCGCGCTGGAAAAGGGAGGTTTCTGCACGATTTCCATTTTCAGGCTTGCCATCGTCAGTCTCCTCTACTGTCTGCGGCGATCGTCAAAAAATATATCTGAAGGGCACCGGTTTGACCCCATGCCCTTCAGACCTTTCCGGCCGTTGCGCCGGCTTGCGGGTTGGCTTACTGCTTTACGACTTCCAGCTCAATGGTCAGCTTCACATCGTCGCCCACCACGGCGGAGGGGAACTTGGTTCCGATGCCGAAGGCGGTGCGGCTGATGGTGGTGGTGGCTGTGAAGCCGGAGTGCAGCTTGTGATCCATGCCCTCGCCGGGCGTCGAGGGGCCTTCCACGTCGAGCACCACGGGCTTGGTCACGCCGTGCAAGGTGAAGTTGCCGGTTACTGCAAGGTTGCTGCCGTTTTTAACCACGCTGGTGCTGGTGAAGGTGGCGGTGGGGAATGTGGTCACGTCAAAGAAATCCGGACTCTTGATGTGGGTGTCGCGGGCTGGCTCGCCGGTGGAGACGGTGCTGACGTCGATGGTGGCGGTGACGGTGGACTTGGCGATGTCCGCTTCGTTGTACACAACGATTGCCGCAACCTTGCCAAAGCGGCCGTGCACGTTGGAGACGCTCATGTGCCTGACACTGAAGTCCACTTCGCTGTGGGCGGGGTCAGAGGTCCAGGTGGAGGGTTGCGCAAAAGCCAGGGGAGCAGCCAGCGCCAGAATGCCAGTTACGATTGCCAGACGTTTCATCGTCAAAATTCCTTTCAGTGCAGGGCCGCAGGGCCGCTTGAAGTGACCGGCAGAGCCAGAGAGGCTAAGTTGCCGGGTGCGCGGAAAAGAGGGAAAGCTGGGAAGCTCCGCGCCAAACTTGCTGTTGAGTATTGGATGCTGGGAAAATTCTATTTGTTGCAACAAATATTATTTTAGTTTTGTGAATTGCAGGGACTTCAGGGTGAAGGCCCTGCAAGGATCTTCTGCATTAGGAAGTTTGGCCCCTGCTACCGGCTGTTCGTTGGTCGCGAGGCCAAGGGCAGGGAACTGACCTGAGGCTGGATGCCGTTCAAGTCAGTTCCCCCAAAGGCTACGCCCGGACGATTACGCCTGCGATCAACGCTGCGCCTTGAATCCTTCGCCAAGATCGTTGAACTGCCCCGGAAGCCGAGTGCCCGTCGCCGTCTTTCCAGAAATGTCCGTGTCGATTCTCCGGAAGATCTCCAGCGGCCTCAGGCTATCCTTCACTGAGAAGGTCAGCTCCAGCATGCCGGCGTCGAGCTGGTTTCGGCGCTTCTGCCTCCTGCGCACAGCAGCAGCCGGCGCAGCGCACGCGCACAAGTTGGCCATTGGCAGCGCGCCAATAGCCAACCGATTTTCTGTGAATTGTCGAGGGTGCGGTGCAGAAGGTCGCGGTGGCAAAGGCCGAAGCGGAGAAACTACTAATATTTCAAGCGGGCAGGCGGCAGGACTGAATCCGTTGAGGCTCCGCTTCCTTGCTATAAATATAGAGTTTCGACTGCTCTCGAATCCATTCGACCGCACGCATGCCGGACGAATAGATTCGAGAGTCAGCGACTGAGACGATTACCTTTTCTTGTATTGTCCATGCCAGGACGGCAGAATATCCACGTCGTCATACGAATCCCGGCGATCATTGTGGGATTCTCTCTTGCTGGTTCTGGACTGCTCCTTGTCCTCTTTTTCCGGAGGCGTGGGAGGAAGGATTTCGGGTTGCGCGGTAACCCGGGTTGGCGAAGTGCTGGCAACGTCTCTGCGGACAGGCGGATTTGGAACCGGTATGTAAGGCGCGTACGACTGCTCGTACGCTGGGTGCTCTTGCACCGGCTCGACGGGCGGCCGGAAATCTGCGGCTTGCTCCGGCGCCTTGTGCAGATGCCTCTTGCCCAGCGAGAAGGCCAGGCCCCTCAGGCCGCCTATCCTGTAGCCCGCGCTGTACGGCGCATCCGCGGAATTGCCCGCTTCCTGGGGCGCAGGTTCCGGCTTCAGGTCGCTGAGCCTGTCAGACAAACTCTCCCATGGCTCGTGGATCGGCTGCGGCCGGGCATCGGCGGAAAATTGCGCAGGGGCAGCGGAGGGTTGAGGCTCACTGGCTTTTTCTGTTTGCAGGGGCGCCTCGATTCGAGGCTCCTGCATGCGAGGCTCCTGCATGCGGGGTTCCTGCATGCGAGGCTCTGGAATGCGCGGCTCTTCAGCCTTCGCATATTCCTGCCTTGGCGGCACAAACTGCCGGGATCGAAGATTTGAAACCGGAAGGGGCTCCGGCTGGGCGAATCTCTCCTCACGGGCGATCCGTGAAACTCGCGTTGGCAGCGGCGTAGGCTCCGGCGAGGCGGCGGTCAGTTCCGGAAGGCCATGTGCAGCGGGACGGGCTACGGCCTCGGCCACGGCAGCGGGTTTCGGAACTGAATTTGGTTCAGCCTGCGCAGGCGCAACTTCTTCCCGTGCAACTTTCTGAATCTTGGGGAAAGCCGGAACGGTAGGAACAGCCTGGCTTCTTTCAGTCTCCCTTGCGGAGGAACGGCTTTGGGCGTAGAGATGTTTCTCAATGGCCTTCACCGATTCGCGGAATGCGGGGTCGGCCTTCTTCAGCCCGATGCGATTCAATACGAATCCCACGGCCCCCACGTTGAGGCGCTGCAGGGAATCGGCCACTTCGCGCAACTGCGCGCGGGTTGTGACGCCGGACTCGACCACGACTATGGCGGCATCGACATAGCGCGCCAAATACTCGGTCTCTGCCGAGATCGGCAGCGGCGCGGTATCGGTCAAAACCAGGCTCTCTTCATCTTCTGTTTCCTCTGCCAACTGCTGCAGCAAGGCTGTGGAGCGGCTGCCGCGCTGGGATGCGACCAGGCCTGAACCGTCCCGCGAATCCATTCCGGAGAAACTGGATTGCTGAGGCGGCGGCGTTCCAGAGGCATCGACCAGCACACACGGCCTGCCCATGGCTTCCAGTATTGCCCTGACTTTCGTCGACACCGTAGTGACGCCGCCCCCCGGACCGGTTGAGGTGAAGATACAGCTCTTCATGCTTCCCGATTGGTGAGCATGCTGGATGGTCGCCGCGAGCCGCAGCAGGTGTTCCTCCGCCACGCCGGGAGAAACC
>CAVZNE010000166.1:0-5413 GCA_963776445.1 Terriglobales bacterium | reverse complement strand
CCTGGCTCTGGCCGGCAACGCGAATGTCGTTGCAGTTGGTTCCAGAGGTTGTCCCGGTTGGGCAGCCGAAGTTGAGAGGCTGGCCGCCCTGAAGGGTGACGATCCAGTTGGTGGCCCATCCGCCCACAATTGCATTGGCAAGACCGCCCTGGTTCAGGAACTTCTTGTCCTTGCCGAAGGGGAGCTCATAACCGCCGCTGAAGTGGACGACCTGTGCAATATTGAAGTCGGCCAGCCCCCAATCGAACTTGGGACCGAGTCCGGGAACGGAAGCTGCGCGGTACCCGCCGTTGTTGCCGCCGTTGAGCAAGTCGCCGGCATCGCCCAACGTCTTCGAGAAGGTGTAGGCGAGGAGTAGCGAAAGCCCGTTCGAATACTGCTGTTCGAGCTTGGTCTGGAGTCCGTGGTACCGGCTGCCGCCGATGGTGGCCTGATAGCTGCCGCCGCTGAAGTTCGGGAATGGAACCGTGCCGCCGGCGCCGGGGTTTGCTGTGTTGTTTGTCGGCGCTCCGGCCGCAAGGAGTCCGGTCACGTTGTTGGCCCCAATACCTGCCTGAAGATCCTGGCCGTCGGTGAAGACATACGAGGCCTGCGCGGACAAGGTGCGCGTCAGAGAGTACTGGAGCGTGAGGTTGGCGCTGTAGGTGCGCGGCGTCTTGTAGTTGAACTGAAGCCCTTGCAGGCCCAGGTTGGAGGCGTCGGTAAATGCCGGATTGAACTGAATGCAGGAAGCTCCCGACTCGAGGTTGGAGGTGCCACCACCGACTGGGCCAGGGCCTGCCGTCGAGCATCCGGCGAACGGCGTGCCATAGCTGATAGGCGCTACCTGGATCGAATTTGGATCTGCGGTGGGAGAAACCAGGGGTGCTTCCGTGAAGGAGAATTGGAAGGGATAGTTCTCTCCGATGTTTGGTCCGTATCCCTGGTTCTCAAAGGAGTTGAAGAAAAGGCCAAACCCGCCGCGAATCACCAGCTTCTGGTCAGCCTGATAGGCAAATCCGACGCGCGGAGCATAGTTGTTCTTCTGCGTCTGGAGCAACCCCTGGCCGTATTCGTTGGTCCGGTCGAGTGCAATCCCATTCTTGTTCAGCAGTTCCTCAAAGCCCCAGCAGCCAGGACTGGTGCAGGTGCCAGCGGTGTTGGTGCTTGGGTTGCCAGTCGACACCGTTCTGTTGTCCTTGCCGGAGGCGGGGATCAACATGGTTGGTTTGCCGAAGTAGCTGGGAACAAAGTTGGCTTGGCCGCCGTTGGTTTCTTCGATGGGACCAAAGTAATCCCAACGCAGGCCGAGGTTGATGGTCAGCTTGGGGGTAACCTTCCAGTCGTCCTGGAAGTAAACGGCGGTGTAGGTCTTGAAGTCGTAGGTTTTGCCAATGTTCGACATCCAGAGTTTGTCGAGGCCGCCTGAATAGCTGTAGCCGGTTGTATTGGCTGCTCCATCGAGGGTGGCCGGAGCCGGCAAAGCAGGCAGCAGCATTTGCGCGATGCCGCCCGTGGTTTCGCCCAGATTGGGAATGTCGGTGTAGCCGCCGTCCCAATGGAATTCTCCGTGCGAACTGGCCGGTTGCAGGGTTTGGAACTTCACGCGCTGGAGTTCGATGCCAGCCTTGAAGGTGTGCTTGCCGTAAATCTTGGTGAAGTCGTCGGTGACCTGGAGGGTTTGGCTGACTTCGTCCGAAGGAAGGTAGTCGTTGCTGCCCAACGTGTTCAAGCCGGCAATATCGAGGGCGGGAAGGCCGCCGTTCTCTGTCAATTGCGGGATACCCTGGATTCCATAGTTCGCAGGGATGCCGTTGGTGTTGCCTTCGGGGCCGAAGCGCGTGGTGTGAAGGTGAGCGAATCCGCCGCGCAACTGGTTGATGGTATCGGTGGTGAAGACATGCGTCCAACCCGCGACAGCCTGATCGGATTTCGCCGTCTGGGTGCCCTGCTGGAAGGCGCCGCCGTCTGCGATGCCACCGAAGATGCCCGGAATGAACTGCGGGTCATCCGCATAACTGAAGCGGAAGAAAACCTGGTCCTTCTGCTCGGGGTTATAGTCGAAACGCATATCGTAGGCGTTGCGATGCTCAAAGAGGCTGGGGCTGTTGGAATACCGATCCAAGCCGGTGTTCGGCGCGGGATAGAGATTCAACAGCTTGATGGCGGCAGGATCGAGCGTGTGAGGGACGGAGGACTTGGTGAGATCGTTGAGGTCGCAGGCTGCTGCCGTAAAGGTCAAGGTGCCGGGTCCGCAAGTGCCAAACGGATCGCGAACATAGGCTGTTGTTCCCGCCACGCCGCCGTTGAGAGGCACAGGCAGGCCGCTGATCGGATCGGTGCCGCCAAGGATTACCTGGCGCGTTGTGGCTGGATCGAGAATGGTGCCTGGAGGCAGGGAGCGATTCAGGGCATCCTGTCTGGCGGTTCCAGCGTTCTCGGTAAGAATGTCGGTGAGGTTAGTGAAGTTGCTGGTGCGTTCCAGCGCGGTGGGAACCGTGCCTGTCATATTCGTGCCCTGCACGCGGCGCAGGCCTTCGTAATCGCCGAAGAAGAACAGCTTGTTCTTCATGATCGGGCCGCCGCCGGATGCGCCAAACTGGTTCATGCGCAGCTCGCCCTTTTTGGTTCCGCCGTTGTCTTCAAACCAATCCGCGGCGTCGAACTTGTCGTTGCGGAAGAACTCCCACAACGCGCCGTGGAAACTGTTGGTTCCGGACTTGATGGTCGCGTTGAGAACCGCGCCCGCGGAACGTCCCAATTCGGCGCTGAAATCTGCCGTCTGGACCTTGAACTCCTGAATGGCGTCCAGCGGAGGCAGAATAACGAAGTTGGTGCCGTTCAGGAAGTCGACGGCGTTGGAGTTGTTGTCGATGCCGTCCAGCAGGTAGTTGTTCTGCGCCGGACGAAGGCCATTGGCGGAGAATGCGCCCGATGCCGCATTGCCGCGCGTGTCGGCTTGCGGCGTCTGCATGCCAGCGCCGAGTTGGGCAAGGAAGGTAAAGTTGCGCCCGTTCAGAGGCAGGCTGTTGACGCTCTCTTGGGTAATGACTTGGCCGACCGAGGCTTCTTCGGTCTGCATGAGCGGCGGCGCGGTCGTTACCTCGACGGTTTCCGTCGCGGCGCCAGGCTTCAATTGAATATTTACCGTCAAGTGGTCCGAAATGGTGACGGTCAAATTCTGCTGGGTGGTCTTGGCGAATCCTCTTGCCGTGGCGGATACGGAATAGTGTCCGATTCTAACCGGCGAAAAGCTATATTCACCGTTGCCGCCCGATTTGGTCTGCAAGGTAATTCCCTGATCCTTGTTCAAGAGCGTTACCATAGCGCCAGGAACAACCGCGCCGGAAGTGTCTTGAACCGTTCCAAATATTGCGCCTTCGTCCACCTGCGCCATGGCGTACTGCCCCTGGAAGAGGACAAAGCACAGCCACGCGAGGGTTGTGTATCCAACGGATTTCAACCATTTCACGGTATTGCGATCAAGGGCCATCCGAACTGCCTCCAGTTTCTTGTTTACGCAGTGTGCGGCGCAGAGGAGAGTACCCCGGAGCGCCGGCGCTACGGTGTAAACAATTTCATCGATGCGCGTTGGCTGATTACGTAAACGCTTTCATCGATGTGGCAGCCAAGCTATTATATTCCCTGTCCTTTGTCAACCAAAAGGTGGAGAGATTTTTGCGCCGTCGCAACTACACTTATAATCTGTCACTTAAACGATTCATCCACGCGGTGGTTGCCGACACTTTGCCCGACCCCACCCAAGACGATAAATCCTGCCGAGAATTGGCTTGCCACCAGAACCCTGTGACCGGCCCCTTGTCACAGCCAGATGCCGAATAACCCGGAAGCGCCCGATGCCTGGCCGCCAAGGAGTTCAATAGGGGCCTCAAGGGATTTGGGTTGCGCCCGGCCTTGGTGCTATTCTGCGGACACTTTGTCGCCTTCACGGACACTTCCTGTATGAAGCCGCGCCACAAAATCGAAGACCACTTCCTCTCCCGGAGGGCACTCCTGAAGAGCTTGGGGCTAGCGCCCATGCTTCTTCGCCCCGCGCCCTTCTTTGGTTCTTCGTTCCTGTTCCGTTCGCCGCAAGCGGCTGCAAAGCAAGCCTCGGCTTCTCCTCTCCTGGATCTTCGATTGACGCCGCACTATCCGGCGAAGTCCCCATTAGCCGACGTCCTCCGCCTGGTGGCTCCCGGCTCGGACCAGTACATCACCGAGAGGTACGCAGTGGAGATCGAGGCGCTGCTTCGTGGATGGAGCCAGGGCCTGAAGACATCGGCGCGCGAGAACAGCGTCCTGCCGGGGCTGCTTGACCCCGCGATCGAAGCTTCCTCCATGAGCAAAGCGAAAGAGACTCCGCTGCGGTCAGGGTTCGGCGTCGATGCAGTCAAGAGGATTTTTCCTGCCGGGGTGGTGAAAGGACGCGAGCCGTTTCTCGAGCAGATTCGGGCCTGGCTCAATCCTGTTTCTCGCATCGATGTTGCTGAATTCGAGATCTTCGGCATTGAAGAAATTGCCGACGCCCCACTCACAGTCCGCGCCGATATCCGCTATGACATGGTCGTGACCCGCGACGGCGAAGCGCGTGAAGAACGCGTTGGTTTCTGGCGCACCGAGTGGTCGCTCGATTCATCGGGCGCGTGGAAGGCTCGCAAATGGCAGGCTGACGAAGAAGCCGCAAGCATCCTGCGCGGCCCGGGGTTCATCGATGTTACACAGCAAGCTCTCGGAGGGACGGAATCGTACTCCAGGCAGATGCTTCGCGGTGCCGACTATTGGCGCACGGTGCTGGATGGTGCCATCGGCGTCGATGTCTACAGTAACAACGGCATGGCGGTGGGCGATTTCGACAACGATGGCTTTGACGACTTCTATGTTTGCCAGCCGGCGGGCCTGCCGAATCGGCTCTACCGCAACCGCGGCGACGGCACGTTTGAAGACGTAACAGAGAAAGCGGGTGTCGGTATACTGGACAACACCGCCTGCGCCCTGTTTGCCGACTTTCAGAACAAGGGCCTTCAGGACCTTCTCGTCGTTTGCGGCGGGGGTCCGCTGCTGTTTCTGAACAAGGGTGACGGAACCTTTGTTCTGAAACCCGACGCCTTCAAGTTTGCCCAGCCTCCGCAGGGAACGTTCACCCACGCGGCGGTGGCCGACTACGATCGCGACGGCCGGCTCGACATCTACTTCTGCATGTATATGTACTATCTGGGGCTCGACCAGTATCACTACCCAATTCCTTATTACGATGCCCGCAACGGCCCGCCCAATTGCCTGTTTCACAACGAAGGCAACGCTAATTTTGTAGAGGCCACTGAAGCGTCGGGATTGAGCGCGGATAACGACCGCTATAGTTTCGCGTGCGCCTGGGGCGATTCGAACGGCAACGGATTGCCTGATCTTTTTGTGGTCAACGATTTCGGCAGTT
>CAVZNE010000165.1:0-6281 GCA_963776445.1 Terriglobales bacterium | reverse complement strand
CTGAGCCACGGCGACGAGGCGCTGGAGCTGCCCGCGGGCTTCCATCGCACCGCGGTGACTTCCAACGCCTTGGCCGGCATCGCCAACGAAGAGCGCCGCATCTGGGCCGTGCAGTTTCACCCCGAGGTGCACCATACGCCCCTGGGGCCGCAACTGATCAAGAACTTCATCTTTGCCATTTGCGGCGCGCGCGGCGACTGGACCCCGGCGCACTTTATTGAATCGACGATCGCGGACATTCGCGCCAAAGTCGGCAAGGACCATGTGATCTGCGGCCTCTCCGGCGGGGTGGACTCGTCGGTGGCGGCGGTGCTGGTGCACAAGGCCATCGGCAGCCAACTGACCTGCATCTTTGTCAATAATGGTGTCCTGCGCAAGAACGAGTTCCTGAGCGTGCAGAAGAACATGCGCGACAACCTGGGCTTGAACGTGGTGGCCGTGGACGCGAGCGAGCGGTTCCTGAGCAAGCTGGCCGGGGTCACCGAACCCGAAAAGAAACGGAAGATCATCGGCGGCGAGTTCATCGCCGTATTCGACGACGAGGCCAACCGCATTGCCAAGCAGACCGGCGGTGTGGACTGGCTTGTGCAGGGCACGCTCTACCCGGACGTGATCGAGTCCAGCAGCGTGAAGGGGCCGAGCCAGACCATCAAGAGCCACCACAACGTGGGCGGTCTGCCGGAGCACATGAAGCTCAAGCTGATTGAGCCGCTGCGCGACCTCTTTAAGGATGAGGTCCGGCGCATTGGCCGCGACCTGGGCATGCCGGAAGACATTCTGGGCCGGCAGCCGTTCCCCGGACCGGGACTGGCGGTGCGCATTCTGGGCGAAGTGACGCCGGACCGCGTGGCCCTGCTGCAGGAGGCCGATGAGATTGTGGTCGCGGAGATCAAGGCCGCCGGGCTCTACAACAAGATTTGGCAGAGCTTTGCCGTGCTGCTGCCGGTGATGAGCGTGGGCGTGATGGGCGACCAGCGCACCTATGCCTACACCTGTGCGGTGCGCGCCGTGCATTCGGAAGATGGCATGACCGCCGACTGGACGCCGCTGCCCTATGAGGTGCTGAAAAGCATCTCCAGCCGCATTGTGAACGAGGTGCGGGGTATCAACCGCGTGGTCTACGACATCACGTCCAAGCCGCCTGGCACCATCGAATGGGAGTAGTGCTGGCCGCACGGGCGGGCGCGCCTTTGGCGCCAGAACTGCGGATTGAAGAAGCATCAACTCGAAGAGAGAAAGAGCCGTGGCGGCGCTGGATTGGCTGCCACGGCTCTTTTTTGTTTTGACAGGGCGCTGGAGTTGCTGAGGGTTACTCGCTTGCCGGCTGAGCGCGCAGGGCGGCGACTTCTTTGGACAAGGCGTCGAGCCGGGACAGCAGTTCGGCGTGATGCTTGTCGGCTGCGGAGGGGTCGAATGCCTCCACGTAGAACGTGCCGTTGGGCTCCAGTTCGCAGCGGCGCACCTGGTGGAAGTGTTCGAAGCCCTGGCGATGGATGACTTCGAGCAGTTCCTCGCGGGTGAGCGACTCGCGTTCCAGGGCGCGCCGGTCGATCTGGCCGTCGCGCAACAGAATGGTTGCCCGGCCTTCCATCACATGCGTGAGCCGCTTGGAGCGGAACAGCGTCCGCACCACCAGCCAGTTGATGGCCAGCAGGCTGAACGCGCCGATCAGGCCGCCGGTGACGGAGTTGTCTTCGCCGATGATGGCGTTCTGCACGGTGTTGGAAAGCGACAGCAGCACTACCAGGTCGAAGGGATTGAGCTGCGCCAGCTCGCGCTTGCCAAACAGGCGCAGCAGCAGCACCAGCGCCAGGTAGACGATGACCGGGCGGAGCAGCTTCTCCAGAATGGGAAGCGGAAGCTGAAACATGTGGTCGAAGAGGAGCGAGTGAGGCATGGAATCGAGGATAGAACAATCCTCAGAGATCAGAGATCAGAGATCAGAGATCAGGGACAGGGAACAGGCAATAGGCAATAGGAGACGGCGACCGGGACTGGAAAGGCAGTCGCGATCGCCGCTTTTTTGTGAATTGATAATCGTGCAGGGGCTTGGCTGCTTGACACAGCTATTTTTGTGCCGGACCGTTCAGTTGATCGTTCGCGTATGTTGGTAGGCCATGACCAGCGCTTCGGCATAGCGCCTGGCCTCGCCGTAAACCGAGCGGGGGCCGGCCGGGTTCACATTGCCCCGGTATCCCTCTTTCTAGGACCGGTGAAGTGATCGTGCGACGATTGCGATAAAGAGGAATCCAGCGGGGACCTTTCGGACCGTCTGC
Organism: Terriglobales bacterium; assembly: GCA_963776445.1. GTDB lineage: Bacteria > Acidobacteriota > Terriglobia > Terriglobales > Acidobacteriaceae > Telmatobacter. Next base: position 4,005 of record CAVZNE010000165.1, on the reverse strand, counting down.
GGTCCAGGTTTCTAACCGGAGGGGAACACACCGCACCCCCCGAAGGCCCAAGGTGAACCGTGTCCAACGATCTGGTAAAGCCGGGATTGGGCAAACAAAGCCCGCGTATTCAAGGGCGCCGGCAATGGGAAGGGCCGGTTTGCCCGTCTGGTAAAGTTGGATTGCAACGGGATGCCTGGCGTGCGCCTGGTTTCGCAGTGCCGGCAGAATGAGCAGCAAGGGCCTGTTGCTGTAAAGGACAGGGGAGGAATTCATGGTGATGTCGGGACAACTTACGCACCCCGGAATGGCGCCTTTTCGCATTGCGCCCAGATTTGTGGGCCGAGTGTGGGGATACCAGGATCTTCGCCCCTGGTATGACCGTGTGGCCGCAGCGGGTGAACCCATCGGAGAGGTCTGGCTCAGCGGGGACGAGAACCTGATTGCGACCGGCCCCCATGCCGGAAAGTCGCTGGGCGGCCTGTTCCTTGAAGCTCCCGAGGCGCTGCTCGGTTTGGCTGCTCCGTCGCCCCAGTCGCCGCTGCTGATCAAAATGATCTTCGCCAAGGACAAGCTGAGTGTGCAAGTGCACCCCGACGACAAGCTGGCGCAGAAGTACGGAGAGCCGCGCGGCAAGACCGAGTGCTGGCTGGCGCTGGCGGCGGAGCCGGGAGCGCAGGTGGCCTGCGGGCTGAAGCCGGGCGTGACGCTGGAGCAGATCAAGGAAGAGATCCAGGCGGGCACGCTGGAAGAGAGTCTGAACGTGCTTCCGGTGGCGGCCGGAGACATGATTTTTGTGGATGCCGGGACGGTTCACGCCATCTGGCCGGGGTCCATTCTGCTGGAAACCCAGCAGAATTGCGACCTGACCTACCGGATGTACGACTACGGGCGCGGGCGCGAGTTGCATATCGAAAAAGCTCTTGAGGCGACGCGGCTGGTGACCCGCGCCGGCAAGATTCCGGCCACAGTGCGCACAGATCGAACCTCGCTGGTCGATGTGGAGTACTTTGCAATCGAGCGGATTCCGGTGGCTGGAAGCCGGGCCAGCGCGAGTCTGCCGGGCGAAGGCAAACCGGCCAGAGGGCTGGCCTTCCTGTTTGCGGCCGCCGGAACGGGACGCATCGCCGGACCGGATTTCGATCCGGTGGATCTGCCCGCCCACGGCATCGTCGCCGTTCCCGCGGTCTCGCCCGCGTTTGAGGTGGAAGACATGGGCGCCCTGGACCTGATCCGCATCACGCCCAACTGGCCGGGAAAGTCCAAATGAAGGCGGCGGACTGGCGGGAGCCGATGGTGGCCTGCATCCGCGCCGAGGCGCTGCCGGTGGACAAGTTCGGCCATCAGCCGCGGCTTTATGCCCTGGCCGTTCTCCTGGGACAAGGAATGGAGTACGACGACGACATCCTCTTTGCCGCCGCCTGGATGCACGACCTGGGAGTATTCATCGGCAACCGGCCCGACGACCCGGCGCAGTTGGCGCGCTGGGATCACGTTCCCTACACCATTGCCCGGACGCAGGATCTACTGGACGGATGGGGCTTTCCTGCCGATAAGATGGAAGCCGTCGCGGAGGCCATCCGGACCCATCAGCCCCAAGATGAGCCGGTGCGGATCGAGGCGGTCCTTTTGCGCGATGCGGACATTCTGGAACAACTGGGGGCTATCGGGACCTTGCGCGCCGTGGTCAAGGTGGGCCGGGATACGCGCTATGCCACCTTTTCTTCCGTGCTTCCGGTGCTGAAGAATGCGGTTGAGCACTTGCCTGCCAGGCTGCGTACCGAGAAAGCACGCAGTCTGGCCGCGCCACGGGTCGAACTGCTGCGCTCGTTTATTGCCGCCATTGAAGCCGAGGCAGGGGAGTTGCTTTATTAGCCATGTTTGGTACTGTGCAGGCGCGGAAATTCCATTTCGAGGTGCTCAGGCGGCTAGAACGATTCCAGAATTGGTGTACCTCGGAACCCATCCACTCAAGCCGGTGCGAGCCTCAGCGAGCGACGACCTTGCACCAGGTAAACGGGGCATAACTATTCTGGAATCGCTCTAGAACGCGAGCGTGTGCTGTCTTGATCTCAGCAACCAGAGCCGGCCATGTAGACTTCGACCTACGGGGATATTGCTTTGGGGGGCGAGTCCTGAAATCCAGAAGGAGACACTTCATGTTGTTAAGACTGAATATAAAGGTGTTGTTCACAGCTCTTTTTCTCATAACAGGATTTCCCGCATTCTCCCAGACCGTTCCTGCAGCCAGGGAAGGCGGTTTGCCCATTGTCGTCGGGGTGGGCATCTCCGATTTTGACCTGGACTACGGACAAGACAACGGGAGCGAACGCCGGATGGAAGGCGTTTCCGCCTGGGTCGACTGGAACTTTTACCGCGCGCCGTCTTTGCTGCGCGGATTAGGTATTGAGGCCGAGGGACGAGACATCGACTTTGGCCGTCCGTCCTCGCTGGAGGCGTTTCCGTCCAAGATGCGCCAGAGCACCGCGCTGGGCGGGGCCATTTATACGGTGCGCCACTATCGCAACTTTCATCCCTATGCCAAGTTCTTGATGGGCATCGGCAGCATCAACTTCCCTGCAATGGGGACGAATTACACGCACGACACGCGCACGGTTTCTGCGCCGGGAGGCGGCGTGGAATACCGGGTATACCGGAATGTTTGGCTGCGCGGCGACTACGAGTACCAGTTCTGGCCTAAGTTGTTCTGGCCCAATTCGCTCACTCCCAACGGTTTCACCCTCGGTGCTTCCTACGACTTCGAGCATTTTCGCCGGTAAAGATGAGCAGTGGATCAATATTCACGTTCCTAGCTGCGTGGATGAGCCTCAAAAGGGTGGCAAAAGGCCTGGCGGACCGCCGGGCGCTGCCCCTTGAGCGCATTTTTCACGCAGCCTGTGCGCGCCGTCATTTCCGAATCCGCCGGTTTGAGGCAGAATTGAGAACGATATGAGCTATCGATTCGTACTACCCCAAGATCTTCGCGGCGCTGTAGACCTGGCTGCCGCCAGTTGGAACGCCAACAACAACGTCGACCGCTTCTGGAAGAAGGACCCCAGCCTGTGGACCAGCGAAGGCGAGGAGAAATGGCTGGGCTGGATCGACATCGTCGAGCGCCAGCAGAAGGATCTGGCGGCTTTTGCCGCGCTGGCCGCCGACGTGAAGGCTACCGGCTTCAAATCCGTTCTGCTGTTGGGAATGGGCGGCTCCAGCCTGTGCCCTGAGGTGCTTTCGGTCACCTTTGGCCAACAGGCGGGCTTTCCCGCGCTGCACATCGTCGACTCCACCGACCCGGCGCAGGTCAAAGCGGCCCGCGACAAGGTCAATCTGGCCGAGACGCTGGTCGTGGTTGCCAGCAAATCCGGCTCCACGCTGGAGCCCAACGTCCTGAAGCAGTATTTCTTTGAGGAAATGAAGCAGGCTGTGGGCGCGGACAAGGCAGGCAGCCATTTCCTGGCCATCACCGATCCCGGCTCCAAGATGGAGCAGGTGGCCAAGGGCGACGGTTTCCGCCATATCTTCTACGGCGACCCCACAATCGGCGGCCGCTTCTCCGCGCTGTCGAACTTCGGCGTGGTGGTGGCCACCGTGGCCGGCCTGGACTACACCAAGCTGCTGATCGAAGCGGCCAAGGCCGTGGCTTCCGCCAGGAAGCCGGCGGCAGACAATCCCGCTGTGCAACTGGGCCTGCTGATGGGCACGGCCGCCAACGCCGGGCGCGACAAGATCACCATCTTCACCTCGCCTGAAATTTACGACCTGGGCGCATGGATGGAGCAGCCAAAGCGCAGACGGCGTTGCTGGCCTCCATCGACTACAGTTCCACCACGCAGAGCTTCAGCAATGCCCAGGTGCTCGCCACGCCCAACTCTGGCGGCGTGGGGTCGGGCACGGCGTATTACCCCCAGTACCTCCCTCCGGTGAGCTCCGGCGGCGCCAACGCCATCGTGTGGGAGCTGGAGACGACCTCGAACGGCCGTGACCCGGGCGGGACGCGCTCGCAGAACGATGTCCCCGGCCCGAACG
>CAVZNE010000164.1:0-11674 GCA_963776445.1 Terriglobales bacterium | reverse complement strand
GCGCCTATCCCGTTGCCTTTGAGTCGCTTGGCTACCTCGCGTTTTTCTTCTATTTTGGCAGGCGAATTGCTGTTTTTCTGGGCAGCAGAAACCTGCGCGGAGGGTTGCGATGGCCTATTTTGAACGGGTGCGCGATGTGATTTCAGAGCCGCTGAGCGCCGAGGCGATCCGGCAACGGACCTCGGCCGGATGGCAGATGGTTTCAATCGAATGGCAACGCGAATTGCCCGATTCCGAAGCCCCTGGCGAGGGCGCATTCAACGAAGACATTCCCTATGGGCTGCGCATCTCCGCTGATTGCAAGCGGCTGGAAGCAGAGCCAACCGAGCACCAGGCGCTCATGCTCATGATGGAGTTGCTGGTGCAGGACTTCTCCTATTCCAGCATCGTCAGCGACCTGAACGAGAAGGGCTTTCGCATGCGCGACGGCAGTCCCTGGAACCGGGTAGCGGTCTTCAATATGATTCCCCGCCTGATCGAGGTGGGGCCTCGATTCTTCTCCTCTGAGGAGTGGGAGAAGCGGAGGCAGGGGTTCGAGCGGGCCAGGGCGTCGCGCGTTGCATAGAGCGCTTCCCGCATTGCGGCAACCCGGAAGCCGGCACCCGTTTACTCGTTTGGATGTACCTTGACGTAGATTTCGATTGCTCTTTTTTTCAGCGCGGCCAGGCGACCCGCCCGGCGGGCTGCGTCTTCAGGTTCTTCCTGAGGCATTCGCAGGGCTTCCTCAATCTCCGCCGCCAACTGTTTGGCCTCTGCCCGCAGCCTGTCTTCTGCCGCTCCCGGCAAGCCGCTGGCGATGCGGTGGCACTCCCGGGCCAGCGCAGCAGCGGTCATGGACCAGACATCGAGAGTTGTATCCCGAATTGCCATACAGAGGCCTCCCGGCCAGCCAGCAGGGAGAATGCCGTGTTCAGGCAAAGCGCTCGCCTGGCTCAGCCGACAGCATCATAGCGCCGCATCTAACGCCTGTCGAGAAGCTTGCAATGCACGGCGTTACGCCGCCGCGCTTACGCCCAACGGCTTCACCTTGGCGCGCTTCTTCTTGGAAGCCACCCAAAGATCGCGCTGGGCCTGAAGGCGAAGCCAGAAATCGGGCTCGGTGCTGAAGGCTTCCGAGATGCGCAGCGCCATATCCGCCGAGATTCCCGCCTTGCCATTCAAGACGCGCGACAACGCAGGCCGGGTCACTCCCAAATGCCGGGCGACCTCGGTCACGGACCGGCCATCGAGGTAATAGGCGAGAATCTTTCCGGGATGTGCGGGGTTATGCATCTGCATGGCGCGAACTCCTTCCCTCAGTGATAGTCCTGATAATCGATCAGGATGGCATCTTCACCCTCGAAGCGAAACGTGAGCCGCCAATTTCCATTGACGCTCACTGCCCAATGGGCCGCGAGGCTGGCGGTCAATGGATGAAATTTCCATCCGGGAACATTCATCTGTTCAGGTCTCGTGGCGGCATTCAAAACGGTAAGCTGTTCGTTCAGCTTTGCGGCATGACTGGGCTGAATTCCGGCCTTCGAGCCGGTCAGGAAAAACTTCTCGATCCCCTTATGCCGAAAACTGCGAATCATGCTGCAAAAAGTGTACTGCGTAACGCCACGCTGCACAATGCTGGTCCGCTTAATATTTTGCCGAAACTCACTTCTGAATCGGTCCCAGCGACCCCTCGTTGTCGCCCAGCCGCGGGTCCACGCGGAAATCCCACACCGACTGGTTGATGTCCGAGGCGGACAGGATCTCCACCAGCGCATACTCGCCGATGAGCAATGGTTTGTTGGGCGTGATCTTGAGCCAGTGCCTGCCGGGCAGCACTTCTACCTTGGCGGGGATGACGTCTTCGTCCTGAGTCACCGTGCCGGTGACGCTCATGTGGATGGCGCCCACAATGCGCATGGCCTTGCGCTCGTCCACGCGAACAATGGCGAAGCCCGATGTGGACGAGTGCGCCCCATGCTTGCGGCTGACCGCGTCTTTTGCGCCGCCGGTGTCTACCGTCAGGGCGTGGGAGATGACCTTTTCGGCGTCGTCGCGGGCGCTGAGCGACAGATAAATGGCCGGATCGTTCACGTGCAGGTGCACCTTGGCGTGCGCGCCTTCCAGTTCCAGGCTGGCTTTGGCGCCGGCCAGCGGATTCAGCGTGCTGAGCCCGTGCTTGTTTTTCGCGTTCATGTTCAGCTCGGTGGGCAGCAGCTCCACCAGCTCCGGCGCGCCCTGAAAGGTGTCCAGCGCAAACACGCCGTCCTCATCGGGCAGTTCCAGCCCCTTGGCCACCTCGGGCATGCGAGCCTTCTGCTCGTTGCGCTCGGCGGCCTCCTCCTTGTCGATGTCCTCGGCCTCCTTCATCGCCGGAGACGCATCTTCGTCGGCCTGGTTGGCGTGGTCCCGCTCCCACTTGCGCGTGGCCTCCCAGTCCACCAGGTCCACGGGCAGCTCTTCCCAGTCGCCGCCGCGCTCCAGGGAGATGTAGCGCACCCGGTCGCCCACAATCTCGTATTTGCGGACCATCTGGTAGGTGCCGTCTTTCAGGATGAGGCGATGGTTGGTGGCCAGGCCGGGCAGGGCGGGCTTCAAGGGAAGGGGCGTCTGCGCCGCCGCACCTGTAGCCGCCAGCAGCACCCCCGCCAGCAACACGGTCAGCACGCGCCGCAAATGAAGAAATTGGATCATCGCCCCACAGTGTAGACGAATCGGGCGGGTCCAGGATGGCGCCGGCGTCGCGCCTGGCGTCCCAAGGCGCTGCATACCTTCCCGCCCCTCGCGCATCCAATACTGTGTATCCTAATGTAGAGGATGTTGTTTGACCGGATTGCAGGCACATTTCCGCAGCGGAAGCCGCCCAAAGACCAACGCTTTGGCGCTGGTGACCGTGGTGTGTGTGGCCCTGCTGGCGCTGCTCACCGTGGTGCAGGTGGCGCACATCCATACGGTCAACGCCGACGCCGACCATTGCCCGCTGTGTATCGTCATGCACTCAGCGGCCCCGGTTGCGGTGATGGCTGCCCTCATCGTCATGGTCAGTTTTGGGCCGTCCGCGCCGCTGATTGAGGCGCGCGTCGTGGTCCTGCACCGCCATCCCAAGCTGTTTACCCGGCCCCCTCCAACCGGCTGTTAAAGCATCTTTCCGGATTCTCGCTTGAAGTTGACCTCCAGGCCTGCCCTCCGTCAAGGAGAGGCAGACGCGTAACTGACAGAGACGCTTCCAGAGACGGAAACGATGCAGCAGGAACTCTCAGGCTCCGCGGCAATCCCACCGCAGCCTGCTTCCAGCAGCCGTCAACCATCCTTCGGAGGTCCTCATATGCCGTTCCAACGCGGCGCAGTTTTCTTTACACTTTCTTCCTTCGCCCTACTCTGGGCGGCGGGCAATTCGATTGCCTCGGCCGCCCCCGTTGATCCGATTGCCCCGATTGCCCCCATCGGCCAGGGCGCCAATGCCGGCGCGGTTCGCGGCACGGTCACCGATCCAACTGGCGCGGTTATCCCCAATGCAACGGTCAATTTGGTCAGCGCCACCAGCAGCTTCAGCCGCTCCACCGCAACCGACGCCACCGGGCAGTTCGAGTTCCCCAACGTTCCCATCCATCCCTACCGGCTCAGCGTCACCGCCCCCGGCTTTGCGCCGCTGGCGCAGGCCGTGGATGTCCGCTCCGTAGTGTCCATCAACCTCAAGCTGGTTCTGCAAATCGCCGCCGCCGACTCTACCGTGACCGTGGACGCGAGCGGCGGCGACCTGATTGAGAACGACTCCACCTTCCACACCGACGTGGACCGCGAACTGATGACCAAACTGCCCATGGAGAGCGACTCCTCGGGCATCAGCTCGCTGGTCACGCTCTCCACTCCCGGCATCTCCGCCGACTCCGATGGGCAAATGCACGGCCTCGGCGATCACGCGCAAAACTCCTTCTCCGTAGACGGCCAGTCGATTACCGACCAGCAGAGCAAGGTCTTCTCCAACCAGATTCCGCTGGACTCCGTGCAATCGCTGGAGGTGATCAGCGGCGCGCCGCCGGCCGAGTTTGGCGACAAGACCAGCGTGGTCATCAAGGTCACCACCCGCTCCGGCCTGGACACGCCCCGGCCCACCGGCAACGTCAACTCGTCGTATGGCTCCTTCGGCTCGGTCAATGGCGGCTTTAACCTGGCCGTGGGCAGCAGCAAGGCGGGCGACTTTATCGCCGGCAACTTCCTCAATACCAGCCGCTTTCTCGACCCGCCGGAGTTCAAGGCCATCCACGACCGCGGCAACGAAACCAACGTCTTCAACCGCGCCGACTACCGCTTCAGCGGGACCGATACAGTGCAGTTGAACCTGGGCTACACGCGCTCCTGGTTTCAGACGCCCAACAGCTTTGACAACCTGAACCCCGCCCAGTTCGACGCGGCGCTGTCTTCGGGCTCCATGCCCGCTACCGATCAGCACTCCAAGATCAGCACCTTCAACATTTCGCCTACCTGGACCCACGTTGTAAGCACAGATGCGGTGCTGAATACCGGCGTGTTTCTGCGCAAGGACCAGTTCAACTACTACCCCAGCCACAATCCGCTCTCTGACGAAGGCCCGGCCGATTTGCAGCGCGAAACCGTCACCCAGACCCGCAGCCTGACCAACTTCGGCATCCACTCTGACCTTTCCTGGAGCCGCGGACGCAACAACGTGAAGGGCGGCGCGAGTTACACGCAAACCCTGCTGCGCGAAAGCGACGGGCTGGCCATTGTCGATCCCACGTTCAACGCGCCCTGCGTCGACGCGAATGGCGACCCCGTGGTCAGCATGCTGCTCACCTCGCCCAGCCAGTGCATGCGGCATTTCTACGCGCCCAACCCGGACTACCTGCCCGCGCTGGCTCTCTACGACTACACGCATCCTGTGCAGAGCACGGGCCTCTACTACTTCCACGGCCGCGCCGACGTGAAGGAGCTGTCCCTGTACATTCAGGACTCCATCACGGCCGGGAACTGGCTGTTCAACATCGGCATCCGCGGCGATATGTATAACGGCCTCACCATCGCCCGCCAGGCCGAGCCGCGCGTCGGCATGAGCTACCACGTCAAGGCGTCCAACACCGTTCTGCGCGCCTCCTACGCCCGCACGCTGGAGACGCCCTTCAACGAGAACCTGGTCCTCTCCAGCCAGGGCTGCAACTCCGTGGTGATTCAGGGCCTGGTGCCCTGCGAGACGGCCTCGCTGCCGCCCGGCTACCGCAACGAGTTCCACGCCGGATTGCAGCAGGCCGTGGGCCGTCACCTCGTGGTGGGCGGCGAATACATCTGGAAGTACACCCACAACAGCTTCGACTTCAGCGTGCTGGGCAACACGCCCATCACCTTCCCCATCGACTGGCATAACTCCAAGATTCCCGGCTTTGTGGCCAACGCCACCGTGCCCAACTTCCACGGCTTCTCGGCGGAACTGGTCATGTCGGGCGTGGCGGCCCGCTTCTTTTCGCCGCAGGTGGGCGGACTGGGCACCGTGCCCGCCACCACCGCCGGTCAGGCCTTCCGCATCGACCACGACGAAAAGTTCAACCAGACCACCCACGCGCAGTACCAGTTCGCCAAGCACGGCTTGCTGAACGGCGCATGGGGCGGGTGGAACTGGCGCTACGACTCCGGACAGGTGGCCGGGGCCATGCCCTTTGCCGCCAGCGCCGGTGCGCCGGTGGATTTGAGCGGACTTTCCTACGATCAGCAGGCCCAGTCGGGCATTGCCTGTGGTGGTGTCAGGGCCACTCCGACCTCGGGCTTCCAGTCCTGCTCGGCCTCGCAGTACACCTCGTCGCTGATCAGGATTCCCGCCGCGGGCACGGAGAACGACGACCACAACCCGCCGCGCATTGCGCCGCGCAGCCTGTTTGACGTGAGCCTCGGCCAGGACAACATCTTCCACAAGGATCGCTACAAGGTGAACCTGAACCTGACCGCCGTCAACATCACCAACAAGTACGCGCTCTATAACTTCCTGTCGACGTTCAGCGGCACGCACTTTGTCACCCCCCGCGCGCTGACGGCGAAGGTTACGTTCAACTTCTAACTTATTGAGAGAAATGAAATGGACTGCTGTGGGGCGGAGCGGGGCTTCGCTCTACAGTGCTCGGAGAGTGGGAAATGGATCGCTACCGGATTGGCGGTTACACTACCGCGACCTTTGGCCCAACGGTACAACCCATAAATTCGATCCCCTTGAAGGTCCACCATGACTTTGCAGCGGTACAGTGGCTACAACCGCCGCAAACGGTTATGTCTCCAGTAGCGCAAGTCTTGGATCGCATTTCCCACAAGCCAGCCTGCCGTTCTCCAGAGCAGGAATGACCCGCCGAACACGAACAATGACTTGAGAATCTCCTGTGTTAGGTCCAATGGTGACGGGTCGAAGCTGGTGATGGAAGTGGGCAGAAGGACGAAGGTAACCCACAGCGGCGCGTGAATCACATAGGCCGAGATAGCGCCAAGCAATACTGCAGCCGTACCCGAGGCGATAAACCAGAGCCGAGGTGGCATCCTTATGGGTTCCGTAGATACACCGAGGGTTGGATCCATGGCGAACCTCGCATGGTGACACTGAAGGCGAGTATAGCGCCGTTCGCCGCTCGGAGAGCGGTCAGAGCCCTCCGCGCTTCCATTTCACCGTGAACTCATTCTTCGTTCCCGAGTGGTCGCCAATTGAGAAGTAACTCCATTGGGAAGCAACTCGGTGGTTATCCGCGAGAATGCCTCACCATCCCAACCGCTGTCATCCTGACGCGCAGCGGAAGGATCTGCAGTTGCTTTTCAGGCGTCCATTCGATCCAGCGCTCTCCGGTAATCGGCAGGCTCGTAGTCGTACCAATCGCGGCTCAGATCGACCCATGCTGCGTTCGCTGACTCGATCAGTGCAATCTTCTTCGAGCGCCTCCATCCCTTCAGTTCCTTTTCCCGCGCGATCGCCACTTGCACATCCTGATGGCGTTCGAACCACACCAGACGATCGCAGTTGTAACGCGCTGTGAAGCCGTCGTGCTCTTTCCATTTGTGTTCGAAGACTCGCCTCTGCAGGTTCCCTGTCATACCGACGTATAACGTCCGGCTGCGGCTCGCCATGATGTACGTGAAATAGCTGCCTTCGTGCATGGCGGCATACTACACCATCCCACTTGGGCTGGCAGTGAAGAACAAATGCAACTGCAGATCCTTCCGCTGCGCGTCAGGATGACAACGGTTATGACGGTGATGACAGCGTTTGTGGTGGCGCAGCCGGAGGAGCCAGTTCGGCGGTTGCGGGTGGTTGGTCGCCTACTCAGAAATAGATCCGCTACCGAGATGCTTCATAACTCAGTTCCTGCCGGATTGTCCGTCCCCACAACCGACTGCATCGCTTCTTTGTACGCCGCATAGACCTCTTCGCCGAAGCAGGCGAAGATCACCTCCTTTGGGGCGTCGGCTTTGTTCAACTCCGCCGCCGTCTCCCGCACCGCGATCTCCACGGCCTCGTCGATCGGGTAGCCGTAGACGCCGCAACTGATGGCCGGGAAAGCGAGCGTGTGCAGACCGTGCTCGCGCGCCAGCGCAAAGCAGGAGCGGTAGCAACTGGCCAGCAACTCCGGCTCGCCGCTGCGGCCGCCGTGCCACACCGGGCCGACGGTGTGAATCACGAACCTGGCCGGCAGCCGGTATCCCTTGGTCAGCTTGGCCTGGCCGGTGGGGCAGCCGTTGAGGCGGCGGCACTCGGCCAGCAGCTCCGGGCCCGCCGCGCGATGGATGGCCCCGTCCACGCCTCCCCCGCCCAGCAGGGACGTGTTGGCCGCGTTCACTATGGCATCCACGGCCAGTTTGGTAATGTCCGTCTTGAGAATCGTGATCTTGCCCTGCATTGCCTCTCCTACTTTTCGCTGTCGAGCACCTTCATCTGATCCGGGGCGTAGCGGGCACCGGCCACGGCTTCGGGCGGGACAGCTGCCTCCAGCTCCGCAACCTCCTCGGCGGTCAGGTTCACGTTGACTGCGCCCAGGCTCTCGGCCAGTTGGACGCGGGTGCGCGCGCCAATCACCGGCACAATCGAGGTTTTTTTGGCCAGCGCCCAGGCCACGGCCAACTGCACCTGGGTAATGCCCCGCGCCGCGGCAATCTCGCGCAGCCGCTCCACCAGTTGCTGGTTGCGGGCCAGGTTTTCTCCGCTGAAGCGCGGCATGTGGGCGCGGAAGTCTCCTTTTTGCGCCGGCTGCGAGGCGGAAAGCAGGCCGCGCGACAGCACCGCGTAGGCCGTTACGCCGATGCCCAGCTCTTCGAGCACGGGAAAGATCTTCTCCTCCGGTCCGCGGCTCACCAGCGCGTACTCAATCTGCAAATCCACGATGGGGTGCACGGCGGCGGCGCGGCGAATGGTCTCCGGGCCGACCTCGGAGAGGCCGATGTAGCGCACGTAGCCCGCCTGCACCATCTCCGCAATGGCCCCGATAGTGTCTTCAATGGGCACATTCGGGTCCAGCCGCGAGGGCCGGTAGATGTCGATGTGGTCCACGCCCAGCCGCTTCAGCGAATAAGCCAACGCGGTTTTTACGGCGACGGGCCGTGCGTCGTAACCCAGCCAGGCGCCGTTCGGAGCCCGCTGCGCGCCAAACTTGACCGAGAGCAGCACCGCGTCGCGATCCACCTGCAAGGCCCGGCCGATGAGCATCTCGTTCTGGCCCATGCCGTAAAAATCGCCGGTATCGATCAGGTTGACCCCGGCGTCGATGGCCGCATAGATGGTGGCAATGCTCTCTGCTTCGTCGGCCGCGCCGTACATGCCGCTCATGCCCATGCAACCCAGGGCGATGGGGAAGACCTGGGGGCCGGTTGCGCCCAGTTTGCGCATTGGTCTTGCTGCTGAAGTCATGGCTTGGCTCCTTCTTCTGGCATCGTAGGCCCGACGGCTGCCGGCGGCAAGGGTCCGTTTCGCCGCGCTGTACCTGCGGGCCAGGCGGCTGCGCTCCCCGCCCTGCGACGCGTGCACTGAAGAATATACGCGTATGTAACTCCATGATTACAGAACGGATGCGTGCTGCCTTGCGCGGAGGCAGGAGTTAGCCGGATCATTTTACCCTTTCTTCACATGCCAAATTCTGCCATACTTGATTGTGCCCACCTGGTACGTCCAATCCAAACCAACCAATAGTGAGGTTGCATAGATGTCGGCAAAGTATGTCTTTGTGACGGGCGGAGTTGTGTCCAGTTTAGGTAAGGGTCTGGCGGCGGCTTCGATCGGATGCCTGCTTGAAAGCCGCGGCCTGCGCGTCAACATGATGAAGTTCGACCCCTATCTGAACGTGGATCCGGGCACCATGTCGCCTTTCCAGCATGGTGAGGTTTTTGTCACCGACGACGGCGCAGAGACCGACCTGGACCTGGGCCACTACGAGCGCTTCACCCATGCGCCCTTGTCCCGCGACAACAATCTGACCACCGGCCGCATCTACGAGCAGATCATCCTCAAGGAGCGCAGGGGCGACTATCTGGGCAAAACGGTCCAGGTGATTCCCCACGTTACAAATGAAATTAAAAACGCCATGCGCAAGGTTTCGGCCAACGGCGCGGACGTGACGATTATCGAGATTGGCGGCACGGTGGGCGACATTGAGTCGCTGCCTTTCCTTGAGGCCATCCGCCAGATGCGCCAGGAACTGGGCCGGGAAAATACGGTATTTGTGCACCTCACCCTGGTGCCGTGGATCAACGCCGCCCAGGAACTGAAGACCAAGCCCACCCAGCACTCCGTGAAGGAACTGCTGGGCATCGGCATCCAGGCCGACGTGCTGCTGTGCCGCTCCGAGCGAGTCATCAGCCGCGAAATGAAGCAGAAGATTGCCGCTTTCTGCAACGTCGAGGAGCGCGCCGTGATTGGCGCAATCGACGTGCCCTCCATCTACGAGTGCCCGCTGGGCTTTGCCAAAGAGGGCGTGGACGAGCTGATTCTCAAGTACCTGCGCATCGACGCGCCGCCGGCCGACCTGACCAAGTGGAACGATCTGGTCGACCGCTGCTACCACCCCAAGGACCACGTCTCCATCGCCATCGTCGGCAAGTATGTGGAGTACGAAGACAGCTACAAGTCACTCAAGGAAGCTTTGACGCACGGCTCCATCGACCACCATCTCAAGCTCGACATCACCTGGATCGAGGCCGAGGGGCTGGAGTCCAAAACTCCCGACGACCGCAGCTACGAAGCGCAATTGGAGGGGTTCGACGGCATCCTGGTTCCCGGAGGCTTTGGCAAGCGCGGCATTGAAGGCATGCTCAACGCCATCCGCTACGCCCGCGAAAAAAAGGTGCCCTATTTCGGAATTTGCTTAGGGATGCAGACCGCCTGCATCGAGTTTGCCCGCAACGTGTGCGGCCTCAAGGACGCCAACTCCAGCGAGTTCAACCCCGCCAGCCCGCACCGCATCATCTACAAGCTGCGCGAACTGCTGGGCGTGGAAGAGATGGGCGGAACGATGCGCCTGGGCGCGTGGGCCTGCATCCTGCAGCCGGATTCGCTGGCCTACAAGGCTTACGGAAGCACCGAGATCAGCGAGCGCCATCGCCATCGCTACGAGTTCAACCGCGAGTACGAAGCGCTGCTCACCGGCGGCGGGCTGCAACTGACCGGCACCACGCCGGACGCGACCTATGTGGAGATCGTGGAGCTGCCCGATCACCCGTTCTTCCTGGGCTGCCAGTTCCACCCCGAGTTCAAGTCCAAGCCGCTGGAGCCGCATCCGCTGTTCCGCGACTTCATCGCCGCCAGTTACAAGAACCGGCAGGCGCGGCTGGTGGCAGAAACTGCAACCGCGGAGATCGTAGCGTAAGCGCGAGGCTGCATTTGTAACTCACAAAAAGGGCTCAATCCTGGCGATTGAGCCCTTTGTCTTTATTGCGATCAATTAGAGAAGATTTGGACGTGCGTAGGCCAAAATTCATTCAGCGTGAATCATCCCAGCAACACCGCCCCTTTCACCTTCCCTGCCAGCGCGCGGTCAAAGGTGACAAGCGGAATTTCGGCGGCGATTGAGAATGCGGTGAGATAGCCATCCGCCCACTGCTTGGTCGAGGCCTCATTCCGGGTGGTGTGCTGGCGGAAGAGCGGGTCGAGTCCTCGCGGCTCCTCAAGCAACCGCGCTCGGCCTGTCCGCAGGAAAGCGTCATAAACTGCCCAAGCCTTGGCCTGGGTCAGGACGTCGTCGCCCATGGCGCTTTGGTTGGTCAACAACCGAAGCAGACCCATTTGCGAGAATCGGCAGAAGGAGAGCACCGCATCGCTGTTCAACGTCTCTCCCCAGGCCAGGACAACGCCATGATGCGGATGAATCTCGTGCGCCAGCGCCAGCCAGACATTCACATCAGGGAAAAGGAATGTATTCGTAGACACCTTCCTCGCCCAGTTTCAGGGATCCTGGATTCTTGGAACGAATTACCGGGAATTTTGCTCGGCTCTCCGGCTTTGCCTTTGTGCTTCTGGTTCGCAGTCGCACGGCAACGCCTTCAAGGATGATCTCCTTGAGGGTCGTGCCTTCGCTGGCGGCTCGAACCTTCATTTCGCGGTAGAGGGGGTCCGGAATGTCCACGGTTGTGCGCATGCGTGCATCTTACCATATTTATGTATTTATGGAGCCACATTGTTGCCTGCCTCTCAACTCTCTGGGCAAGGGCTGCGTCCGCCTTCAATCTGCCCTGA
>CAVZNE010000163.1:0-7920 GCA_963776445.1 Terriglobales bacterium | reverse complement strand
GGAGAAACACCGTCATCAGGAGTGGCTGAAGTTTTTGCGCAGGATCGATCAGACCGTTGCGGCCGAAAAAGAAATCTATCTGATCTGCGACAACTACGCGACCCACAAACATGAGAAAGTGCAACGATGGCTGGAAAAGCATAAGCGGTTTCATGTCCGCTTTACGCCCACCTCTGCATCATGGCTCAACATGGTGGAACGTTTCTTCCGCGACATCACGCATAACCGCATCCGGCGCGGAGTCTTCCAGGACCTCGAACAGTTGATCATGGCCATCGGGAACTACATTGACGTCCACAATCAGAACCCCAAGCCCTTCATCTGGACGGCCAAGGCCAACGACATACTGGAGAAAGTTACCCGCGCCAAGGCAGTTCTGAATAATAGACGATCTGCCTGAGACACTACACTAGCCTAAGACATTATCCGCAAATAGTGACAGTTCGTCTCCAACAGATGGTGGCTGCGGCCAGTGAGAGGAGGGCGATAAAGCTCTCCTCAGTCTTTTCGAAGCTGACCAGCAATTTACGAAATCGGTTGAACCACGAGTGCGTCCTCTCGACCACCCAGCGCCGCGCTTTATGCCCCGGAATGCGCACTTTCTCTTCTGATTCCTGCTTGCGGGATTTCAGATTCTGTTGATACCCCTGCTTGCGCGTCGTGACCAACGCGGCGTAACCCACGTATCCAGCGTCCATGCAGAGGGTTTCTGTTGGGCTGTCGTTGGGCTTCGGTCGAGGATAGACGATGTTCTCGAGCGTGGCTTCGAGCAGTTTTACATCATGCACATTGGCCCCGCTGGCGACCAGCGACAGCGGGACGCCACGCGCGTCGACCAGCAGGCTGCGCTTGCGGCCAATTTTTTCCCCGGTCCGTGGGGTTGGGCCCTACGCACTGTTGCGCCAGAGGCGCCTTGCCCATGCTTCCATCGATGCATTGCCAACGCCAGCCAATGCCTTCCATCTCGTCGTACTCGGCCAGCCCTGCCTGCCAAAGACGGAGAAAGAAACCTCTGCGCTGCCAGCGCAGAAAGTGGGTATGAACCGCGCTCGCACTGCCGAACTCATGGGGCAATGCCTTCCACTGGCAACCCGTACGCAACACATAGACAATGGCGCTGAAGATCTGCCGCGCGGGCATGGGCTTGCGTCCCCCACCTGCGCGACGCTGAAACACACGTCCCGCAGGCCGCTCAACAACAGGAACAAGCGGTTCGATCTTGGCCCAAAACTCATCCGAAACTGTCCAGGATTTCACCTGAACAGCATATCATTTATTTACGGATAAGCTCTTGGGGCGATTCCAGAATAACTATGCCCTGTTTACTTC
This sequence comes from Terriglobales bacterium, assembly GCA_963776445.1. Classification (GTDB taxonomy): domain Bacteria; phylum Acidobacteriota; class Terriglobia; order Terriglobales; family Acidobacteriaceae; genus Telmatobacter. Next base: position 6,591 of record CAVZNE010000163.1, on the reverse strand, counting down.
CTTCCAGGTCGCCGCTCACTCCACCCCAGCGACGAGTACTTGTCGCTGGGGACCCGGGCGCAGGGGCTCGCGTCAACTTGTGTGAAGGGGGTTCGAGGCACACCAATTCTGGAATCGCTGTTGCCTCCTGCTTGCGGGCGCGGCGACCTGCTCTATGCAGGAGTGTTTGTGCCGGTTCCATGATTTCGAAAACGATCATCAGTGTTGCCAAATAATCTGTCCCGCTTCGAGCGGCACGGCTGCATTCAAGCTATAGGGGACGATACGCGCGGTGTAGTCGCTGGCGGGGCGCGTTGCGGATACCTGAGCTAACTAGGAGTGCGCGCCTGGCGTATCTGCACAGGGCCCGGAGTGGTTCATCGTCTCGCAACAAGCACACTGCCCGTGAGCTGAATCTGCATAGAGTTCAACTCTCAGGTAATCCAGCGGGAGGGATCCAGACGCAATATCGACCTGAAAGAAATGCTGCTCATCGTGCGTGTCGATTTGCACCTTGACAAAGCGCACCGTGCACCAATGCCGCTCAAGGTCCTGCTTCCAGTGGAGAAGACTCAAACCGATTGCACCGTTGTTCGCTGCACGATCGCGATAGCGCGACGCCGCAGAAGATAATGGCGCGCGGTATATTCGCAGAAGGCGCGCGTGGCAGAAAACTCTGGCGTCAGCCGCGCCATGCATTCGCGGACACGTTCAAGCCACTTGCATGGCTTCCCGGTTTCATCGCGCTCGTAGAATTCCGGAATTATCTCGGTCTCCAGCAGAGTATACAGAGCGTCTGCTTCTTTGGCATCCCACGCCGGGTCGTCGCCATGTTCCTGGCCGTCCCCGATGGCCCAACCGACCTCGGGCGAATAGGCCTCAGCCCACCAGCCGTCCAACTCGGAAAGATTCAGCCCGCCATTGACGAGAACCTTCATGCCACTACTTCCGCAGGCCTCCCACGGACGGCGAGGCGTGTTGACCCAAAGATCGATTCCCTGGACCAACTCCTGGGCAAGCATCATGTCGTAGTCGTTGAGGAAGACAACTCGTCCCAGCGCTTCGGGGCGCTTGATGAAATCCTTCCACTGCTTGAGGAGTTCTTGTCCAGGAAGATCCTGAGGATGGGCTTTCCCGGCGAGGATTAACTGAACGGGACATCGTGGATTGGAGAGCAGCCGGACCAGACGCTCGGTATCGTGAAGGAGAAGATTGGGGCGCTTATAGGTGGCAAATCGGCGTGCAAATCCGTGGCTCAGCACATTCTCATTGAAGATGCTGGCAGCCTGCGACGGATTCGCGCCTTCCGCGGCGAGCTGGCCCTGGTACCGCTTCCGCATCTGCTCGATGAGACCCTTTCGACCCGCTGTGCGCATTTGCCACAGCCGCTCATAGGGCACGCGACGGATGTCCTCTTCGGGCGGACGATCTCCACGCCAATCGCTTCTTGCCGCAGGCTGAGGTCCATAGCGCGTCGGCCCCTGCTGAATCCCAAGTAGGAACATGGATGCCGTTGGTTACGGACCCTATCGGAACATCCTCTTGCGGCCAGCGGGGAAACAGCGGCTGGAAAATAAGTTTGCTTACTTTTCCATGGAGCTTGCTTACGCCGTTGATCTGGCAACTGCCGCGGAGCGCAAGATAAGCCATATTAAAGGGCTCCGAAGTGTCTTCCGGATTCTGCCTTCCCATGGCGAGCGTTGGAGATCCATCTGGCAGCGCATTGAAGGAGAAGTGATATGAATCGAACGACCGGGAAACTGCACGAAATTGGCTAGAGCCTATGGCTCGATAACATCACACATCGTCTCTCGCCAGCGGTACGCTCCTCCGCTATATTCAAGAGCTTTCGGTCACTGGATTCACTTCGAATCCTGCAGCGCTGCGGGTGAAACTGCGCATGCAGTTTGCTAGAAGCCAAAGGTGAAGCTGAGCGCGCGCAGCGCCGGCCGTAGAATGCTCAGGCCAATCAGGATCAGCACCACGCCGCCGAACAACTCCGCGCGGAGTCCCCAGAGGATGCCGATTCTCTGCCCGATCCCCATGCCCAGCAGCGTCATGCCATAGGAGACCAGGCCCACCACCAGCGCAGAGCGGAAGATTTGTGTGTTGACCATGGCCAGAGAGATGCCCACCGCCAGCGCGTCCAGGCTGGTGCCTACCGACAGAAAGACCAGATCCCAGCCGCGCGTCGGATCGATCTTGCGGCGCTCTTCCTCTTCCCCGCGAAAGGCGTTGCGAAGGATGTTTCCGCCCACCAGGGCCAGCAGGGCAAAGGCCACCCAGGCGTCCAGCCCGTGCAGCAGGCGAACGACCGCGCTGCCCACAAACCATCCGGCGGCCAGCATCAAGGCCTGAAACATGCCAAAGTGGAAGCTCAGGCGGAAGCGTTGCCGCCGCGAGGGCGTCCCCAAGGTGATGCCCGCAATCGTTGCCACGGCAAAGGCGTCCAGCGAAAGGGAAAAGGCAATCGCGAAAAGTTCGATCCAGCCCAAAACAAATCCTCTTTGTCCACAGACAGAGGAGTGGACTGCGAGTAGAAAACTCTTTTCAGGGTAACAGAGGGGCATCTGCCAGAGGGGCGGAGTTGTCTGTGCCGGATGCCCTTGCACTTTCGCCTCTTGTTCGCCTAAGCTGGTTCCATGTTTGGCAGCATTCCGGGCAGCAAGAGTTTCGTCGTGTCCTGCAAGCGGTGTCGCCGCGAGGTGCCGTCGGGTGTGAAAGAGTTCCCGTTCCAGTCCATCGTTGTCTCTTGTCCGCTCTGCGGGGAGCTGCGGCGCTACCTGCCCTCTGAGGTCTTTCTGGGCAAGCCGCATGCCCTGGTGGGCAAGCAGGCGCATCCAGGGCAACACTGAGGCGTATAGACGGCGGTTCATTCGCAGCGCATCTCCAGTACTCCGTTGTCGGCGGTGGTTTGTGTTCTGAATCACACTTTTCAGCTAGGTGCCGGGGTGTACACTTCGATTCGTTGTATCAAAGCTAGAACTATGCCTGTCGAAGAAAAAATGAGCACTCTGAGCTACTCTCGCGGCCCCAGCCGTCCTCTGCTGGATATGACTATTGGCGATCTATTGCACCGCACCGCCGACCGTTTCGGCGACCGGCTGGCGGTGGCATCCTGCCATCAGTCGAAGCGGCTGACCTGGGCTGAACTCAGCGACATGGCGGACCGCGTAGCCCGCGGCCTGTGGTCGCTGGGCGTCCGCCGGGGCGATCGAGTGGGCCTTTGGTCCACCAACTGCATCGAGTGGACGATGCTGCACATGGGCTGTGCCCGGGCAGGCGCTTCGCTGGTCAACGTCAACCCGGCCTACCGCTCGTTCGAGTTGCAATACACTCTGACCCGCTCCCGGATGAAGGTCCTGTTCCTGTGGCACAAGGACAAGCACGCCGACTACGAGGACATTCTGGCCCGCGCCCGTCAGGGGCTCGATTGCGCGCTGGAGCATGTCGTCTTTTTTGATTCTCCCGCGTGGCCGGCGCTGCTGGACACTCCGGGAGAGTTGCCCGCATATGTCGATCCGCAGGATGTCGCCAACATCCAGTACACCAGCGGCACCACGGGAATGCCCAAGGGCGTGATGCTGTCTCACTACAACATATTGAACGACGGGCAGTTCCTGGCCCAGGGCTTTCATTACACCGAGCTGGACAGGATCGTCATGCCGATGCCGTTTTTTCACTGCTACGGCTGCGTCATCGGCACCATGTCCTCGCTCAACTCCGGCGCGGCCATTATTCTGCCCAACTGGACCTTTGAGGCGCGAGCCACTCTGAAAGCTGTCCAGGAAGAGCAGGGAACCTCGCTCTACGGCGTTCCCACCATGTATGTGGCGGAGATGGCGCTGCCCGACTTCAATAGCTTCAACCTGACCAGCCTGCGCACCGGCATGATGTCGGGCGCACCTTGCCCTATCGAGCTGATGAATCGCGTCCTCAACGATATGCACTGCAAGGAACTGATTATCGCCTACGGGCAGACGGAGACTTCGCCGGTGTGCACGTTGAGCGACGCCGGGGATTCGATCGAGGTGCGCGTCAATACGGTAGGCCGGGCCATGGCCCAGACCGAGATTCAGATTGTCTCCACCGTGACCGGCGAAGTGCTGCCTGTCGGCCAGCAGGGTGAAGTCTGCGCCCGCGGCTTTGTGGTCATGAAGGGCTACGACGGCGATCCCGAGGGTACGGCCAAGGTCATCCATCCCGACGGCTGGCTGCACACCGGCGACCTGGGCGTCATGCGCGAAGATGGCTGCATTCACCTCACCGGCCGCTCCAGAGACGTGATTATTCGCGGCGGAGAAAACATCTACCCCCGCGAGGTGGAAGAGTTCCTCTATACCCACCCCAAGGTGGGCGAGGTGCAGGTGGTGGGCATCCCCGACGCGAGGCTGGGCGAAATTGTGGCGGCCTGGGTGCGTTTGGAGCCGGGTACTGAGGCGACCGAAGAGGAGATTCGCGACTGGTGCAAGAGCCAGATCGCCTACTACAAAATCCCCGCGTATATTCGCTTTGTGGACGAGTTCCCGACCACGCTCTCCGGCAAAATCCAGAAGTACAAGATTCGCGACTTCGAGATTGAGGCCCGCGGCTTGCAGAATGTGGCGGGTACTGCGACCGCATAAGATCACGCAGCAAAAGGAAGCGCAAAATGCCCCAGGTCTCTCGATCTGGGGCATTTTCCTTGCCTGGACTTGATCTGAAGAAGCGTCCTACCGCCGTTTCCGCCGACCCAGAAGCAGCGCCAGCAGCAGCGCAAAAACAACCGCGGCGGTAATCCGGGCCAATTCTTCGTGCGCCATGGGCGGTCCTCCGCTGCTTGAGCCGCTACTTCCTGGGCCGGTGAATCGGCTCGACCTGCTTGCCGTAGCGCCCCAGCAGGGCGTTCCAGCGGATGATGGCGATCTCTTCCAGCATCTTCATGCCGTCCCGCAGGTAGCTCATGCGGCTGCGCTCGTCGTGGGCCCAGCTCACCGGCACCTCCACCACGCGGTAGCCGCGCTTGAGGGCGATGAACAGAATCTCCGGGTCAAACCCCCAGCGCTCAATGGTTTGCAGTTGAAAGACGGTCTGGGCGGCGGCGCGGGTAAAGGCCTTGAAGCCGCACTGGGTATCGGCAAAGCGCAGCCCCATCACACCGCGGGTGACAGCGTTGAAGCAGCGGCCAAAGAACTGACGGTAAAGCGGCTGGCGGTGGGTTTGGCGGCCGCTCTCAAGCCAGCGCGAGCCGATGGCGATGTCCGCGCCCTGTTCGATGGCGGCAAACAGCCGTTCCGCTTCCTCGATGGGGGCCGAAAGGTCAGAGTCGGTGAACATGACCACTTCGCCCAGGGCCTGCAGCAGGCCGGAGCGCACGCTGTAGCCCTTGCCGCGATTGCCGGGGTTCTCGAGCAGCCGGACTTCCGGCGCTGTCCTGGCGAACTCGCGAACGATGGCGCCCGTGGCGTCCCGCGAGCCGTCGTTGACCACGATCACTTCGGCAGTCCAGCCTTGAGCGCGGATGCAGGAGACCACCGACTGGAGGGTCGCGGGAATCCGTGCGCTCTCGTTGAAGGCCGGGATTACGATGCTGTACTTCGGAAACTGCGTCACGCTGGCGACCACCGCCTGGACTGGGCTACGGCTTCTTCCGTGCCTGGATACCAGGGAAAGACTCTGGACATGATACAGCAACGGGCGGAGAGAATCTGCAATCCTGGGAGTACGCGGTTTTTTCCGGCAACCTGGGGCAGCGCAAAGGGTTAATTCCCACAAGGGCGCAATTTTTTTCGAGCTTTCCGGTGCGAAATCCGTTTATGCTGTGAGCGGAGGCGAAAAGAACATGACGAAGGCAGACCTGGTGGAAAAGGTGACCCGGTTGGGCAATTTGACGCGCCGCGACGGCGAGGTCATCGTCGAGACCATCTTTGGTTCCGTGATCGGAGCCTTGCAGAGCGGCGACAAGATTGAGATTCGCGGCTTCGGGTCCTTTCGCATCCGGCAGCGGAATCCGCGCATCGGGCGCAACCCCAAGACCGGGGAACGGGTCGATGTGCCGGCCAAGCGGGTGCCGTACTTCAAGCCCTCCAAGGAACTGCGCGACCTGGTCAACCCAGGCGAGGCCGCCAAGGCCTCCTGAGCGCTGACTCTCCGGAGCGAAGGAATGCATTTCAGTGAAGGGTATGGGCTTAGTCCGTACATAAGCTGAATATTGAAATTAGGCACAAGAAAAGGCGCGGCATAAGCCGCGCCTTTCTTTTTGGTTGCTTAATCGCTCAGGGCCTCTGCCGAGTTCTTAGTACTTGGCTTCGGGCAGGCTCACCAGCCGGGCTTCGAGCAGCGCCTCGATTTTGTCCAGGTCTTCAAACACGGCTTTCGAAACCCCATCGTCCACCTGTACCACCGCCAGCGCCTTCCCCGGCTTGACGCCGGAGCGATCCCGGCCCAGGGCAAAGTTGGCAATGTTCACGCCGTGCTCGCCCAGGATGGTGCCGATCTTGCCGATCACGCCGGGTACGTCCAGGTTGCGGCAGACCAGCAGGTTGCCTTCCAGGGGCGTCTCGATGTCGATGCCGTCAAACTCCAGCAGCCGCGGCTGTTCGCCGTGCAGCACCGTCGAATTGACATGGCTGT
>CAVZNE010000162.1:0-6674 GCA_963776445.1 Terriglobales bacterium | reverse complement strand
TATCTTCCGCTGGTCTGGATCCTAAGACAGACGCAGCACAGTTGCAAATCAACAAGGCGTTAGCAAGTGAATTTTGTGTCTCTACGGCCGTAATAGAGAAGAGGGTCACGAAGGACAATTGACGTATCGAGGGCACGGATTAACCTGCAGACAAGTCTTTAACACTGGAATGCGTCTATGGCCGGAGGCTTCTGGTCTCGTTTTTAAGACTTGGGAAATACTCCTGGTTCGTCCCCAAACCGGGGATTGAACTGTTCTCTGCATCCGTGCGATTCAGGGGCAGGCGAATGGGATCGGCGTCCCCGTCTTCAGGTCCAGCGCAAACGGCGTTTCTTTGTCGGTCCTCAGGTCCCAGCCGAGGCCGCGTAGGATGCCGCCTTCAATGCTGGTAATCGTCACGCCCTCGTCGGAGAGCTTTTCCGATTGCCACGCCTCGCCCTCCGCTCCCCAGGCCAGAATCGAGTGGTGGCCGACGAAGAGCAGCAGACCGGCATCCGGAACCGGGCGAATCTCCAGTACCGGGCGGTAGGGAAGCAGGTTGAACCGCTCGGGGGCCGTGGTATCGATCAGGTAGGCATAGCCGCCGGAGACCGCGCAAATCTGTTCCGGGTTTGGAGTCGACCACAGACCGGTTGGAACGACCGGATCGCGAAATCCCAAAGCGCATGTAGCCAGAAAGGGCTGTTCCTCTGCTGGCCGCACCAGCACCTCCAGCGCGCCGCGCTCCACCTCTTCCGCCTGGCGCGGATAGACGAAGTGCCGCCGGGGCAGGATGATGGGGCGAGCGGGAAGGACTTCAGCCTGCCAGTGATGGGGAAAGCTGAGGTCGAGGTTGGGAGCGGAGTTGGTCACGGCGTTTCGAGTATTTCTCCTGAAGAGCAGGCATAGGGCAGGCTTTGAAGTTGTGCCCTTTCAAGACCACTTTGCACCAACTGCGTATTTGCGCTCGTGTCCTGAGTCGTAAGTTCGTTCAAAAAGCGCGAAGAACAACCGCAGATCTTTCGACTCCGTTTGGCCAAAAAAGCCGGCCAAACTACGCTCAAGATGACAGTGCAATTCCGATACGAACTTCAGAGGCAGGACGCTAGACTCCCACGAACCGCTCGACTCGTTCGCGGACGGTGGAGATGCCGAGGCCGAGGGCTGCGCCGCCTTCGATGAGCGGAATCAGCTTGTCGAACTCCGGGCCGGAGTGGGTTCCGGTGAGAGCGATGCGGACCGGGTGGAACAGCTCCTTGCCCTTGATCTTTGTCGCGGCTTTGATCTCGTTGAGCCAGCCCTTGAGGGCTTCGGGGGTGACCGGGCCGGAATGGGCGAGCACGCGATCTGCAAATTCTGTCAGCACGATGCGGGCGGAGTCGGCGGCCAGGACCTCGGCATTTTCGTCGTTGGCGCGGGCGGCTTCCACGTCGACTCCGAAGACCATTGCGGCTTTTTCCGGGAGCTGGTCGAGATGGTCGACCTTGGGCACAAAAAGCGCCAGCAGGTGGTCAAACCAGGTGTGCATCGTTTCTGGTGCAGTGCTTTGGGCGGGCAGTTGGCTGGCAAAATAGGGCCAGGCCAAGGCTGCCAGGCGCTTGGGATCGACGGTCTTGAGATAGTGCCGGTTGAGCCAGTTGAGCTTGTCGAAGTCGAAGATGGCCGGGCTGGGGGTGACGCGCTCCAGTGTGAAGGCGTGGGTCAGCTCTTCCAGCGTGAAGGTCTCGGTTTTGCCGTCTTCCGCGCCCCAGCCCAGCAGGGCCAGGTAGTTGACCAGCGCCTCGGGCAGGTAGCCCATTTCGCGGAAGGTGGCGATGGAGGTGGCTCCGTGGCGCTTGCTGAGCCGCTCGCGGTCCGCTCCCAGGATGGTGGAGAGGTGGGCGAACACCGGTACCGGCCAGCCGAAGGCCTCGTAAATGGCCACCTGCTTGGGGGTGTTGGAGATGTGGTCGTCGCCGCGGATGACGTGAGTAATCTCCATGAGCGCGTCGTCGACGGTGACCACGTAGTTATAGACCGGCACGCCAACGGACATGCCGCCCGCGCCGCCCGCAACCGAACGGACCAGGATGGGGTCGCTGACCGATTCGGCGGCAAACTCGACGGTGCCGCGGACCAGGTCGCGGAAGCGCAAGGGGTGATCTTCAATCTTGAGGCGCACGGCAAAAGGCTTTCCCGCGGCCAGATTGGCGTCAATCTCCGCCTGGCTCAAATTGCGGCAGCGGCCGGAGTAGACTTGCGAACCATGCTCTTTGGCGGCCTGTTCGCGCTCGGCTTCCAGCTCTTCCGGGGTGCAGAAACAGCGGTAGGCTTTGCCCTCGGTCAGCAACTGCTCGGTGTGCTCGGCGTAGATTGCCAGCCGCTCGGACTGCCGGTAGGGGCCAAACGCGCCCTTGTCCGGCGTGCCGGGGTTGCCGGGGCCTTCGTCCCAGTCCAGGCCGAGCCAGCGGAGGTCTTCAATCAGCTGCGTTTCGTAGCGGGCCTCGGAGCGGTCCATGTCGGTGTCTTCAATGCGCAGCAGGAAGTCGCCGCCGACGTGGCGGGCATAGAGCCAGTTGTAGAGGGCGGTGCGCGCATTGCCCACGTGGAGCAGGCCGGTGGGCGAGGGAGCAAAGCGGACGCGAATCTTGTTGGTCATCATCACACTCTCGATGATAGACGGCGCGAGGAGCGGCGGTCAGGACTTGGTGCCCTCCAGCACTTCGCGGAGCGCAAAGCTGGTTTCAAGGCGGGTGACTCCGGGCAGGCGCGAAAGCTCGTTGTGGTGCAGGCGGCCGTAGTCGTCGATGTCGGCCACGCGGGCGATGAGCAGGTAGTCGTACTGGCCGGCCATCAGATAGCACTTGACGACGCCCTTGCAGCGGCGGACGGCGGTCTCGAAGGCTTCGAGCGTTGCGGCTGTCTGGCGCTCCAGGGTGACGCGAATGGTGATGGTGGTGCGCTTGCCCAGCAGCCGGTCGTCGATGCGGGCGCTATAGCCGCGGATGGCTCCCGAAGCCTCAAGGGCCTGGATGCGGCGCGAAGCGGCCGAGGCGGAAAGGCCCACGGCTTCGCCCACTTCGTAGTTGGTGGCGCGGCCGTTTCGCTCCAGATGGTGCATGATGGCCACGTCCAGATCGTCGAGACCGCTGCCCGGTTCGCCTGCGGCGGGGCTCGTTTGCCAGTCGTCGCTCGGTTCTTGCGCAAGAGAGTCTATTTGTTCACGCTTTGTTCCCATGCGGTACTTTTATCACAAACTTTGCACACATTGAAAGCCTCTTGCGCCGTAGGATTCTTGCCAGTTGGAAAAGAATGATATCCGGCGGCGGCGCAAGCTCTCTTTGCACGGATTCAGCCGCCGGAACATTCCAGCCGCGAGCCCAGGCAGACGGCTTCCAACACTTCCCTCACCGGACAGGAGCGAATCATGATCATCGGCGTACCGAAAGAGATTAAGGATAACGAGGCCCGCGTCGGCGTAACCCCGGCGGGCGTAAAGGCTCTGACTGAATCGGGCCACACCGTCCTGGTTGAGACGCAGGCAGGCGAACTGTCCGGTTTTCCGGATGCGGAATACCAGAGCGCCGGCGCTGAAATCGTGGGCGAAGCGGGACACGTCTGGGGCAAGTCGGAGATGATCGTCAAGGTCAAGGAGCCGATCGAGAAGGAGTACGTCTTCTTCCGCGAGGGGCTGGTGCTGTTTACCTATCTGCACCTTGCGCCGGTGCGCGACCTGACCGACAAGCTGCTGGAGTCCAAGGTGATCGGCATCGCATATGAGACGGTGCGCGATCGCCAGCGCACGCTGCCGCTGCTGACCCCGATGAGCGAAGTGGCGGGCAGGATGAGCGTGCAGGTGGGCGCGGCCTATCTTGAGAAGGAGCACGGCGGGCGCGGCATTCTGCTGGGCGGCGTTCCGGGCGTTCCTCCGGCGCATGTCTGCATTTTGGGCGGCGGCATTGTGGGCACCAACGCGGCCCGCATCGCCCTCGGCTTTGGCGCGAAAACGACCCTGATTGACGTGAATCTGAACCGGCTGCGCGAACTGGACGACATCTTCAACGGCCGTCTTTACACGCTGGCCTCGAACAGCTACAACGTGGCCCAGGCCACCAAAGAAGCCGATCTGGTGATTGGCGGCGTGCTGATTCCCGGCGCAACGGCGCCCAAGATTGTGACGCGCGCCATGGTGTCGCAGATGAAGAAGGGCGCGGTGATTGTGGACGTAGCCATCGACCAGGGCGGCTGCGTGGAGACGGCAAAACCGACTTCGCACTCCAACCCCAGCTATCTAGTGGACGGCGTGGTGCACTATTGCGTCACCAACATGCCGGGTGCGGTGCCCAACACCTCCACGCTGGCCTTGACCAACGCCACCTTCCCCTACCTGCTGCGCCTGGCCAACCTGGGCGCGCGTGAGGCATTGCGCCAGGACTCTGGTCTGGCCGAAGGGCTGAATACCTGGAAGGGCGTGCTGACGTATCAGGGCGTGGGCGAAAGCCAGCAGCGGCCGTGGACTCCGGTTGCGACCGTGCTTGCGTAGCAATTTGACGGAAGAAACAAGGCCCTGGCGTCTGTGCTCCTGCTGAATGGGAGCGGCGCCAGGGCTTTTTCAAATACAGACGGTCAAAAAATGGGAACTATATAGTTGACTCCCTTTTGGGAGCCAAGTACAAACTGAGGTCATAAGTAATTATCTTTTGAAGGGTAAATCTTCGCGATAATTCTCACGCCCACTGCTCGATGACACAGGTGTAACCTTCTAGTATGCTTCTTCACCTGCTCTTTCTGTTCCTGATTTCCGTCCCGATAAATACTCCGACGAAGGACAGCCATAAAATCATGAACCAAGCCAAGCAAAGCCAATCAGATGAGGTTAGTTCGTTAAATGCCGAAGACATCAAACTCAAGACTGACATAGCGCAACTCCGAAAATCCGAGGATTTGTGGAACACTTCCAATAGGTGGCTCTCTTTTTTAGCTGTGGCAACCGGTGCACTATTCGGACTCGGTGCATTCTTTGCTCAACGTTCTGCCGCCAACATGTCATCACATGCACAACCCCTTATCCAACGACGAGAACAAATATCCGAGCGATTGCAAAGCATCTCCGACCAGGAGTACAAGACCGGCATAGCACTCGCGGGAACTGCGGCAAGCACTGCTAATCTAGGGGCGCAACAAGCGATCCTTGAGCAAGTAAAACTGAGCGCATCAAATCTTCAATTACAAGCCACAATCGAACAAGAACGCACCGCGCGCGTGCAACTACTCAAAACCCTTGCGTATCGCACACTAAACATGGGTGAACTAGGTGCGATACGACGTGCCACTTACGCGTATAAGGCGGCGCCACTCGACATTCTTTACTGTGTAGGAGACCCAGAAGTAGGCCAGTTCGCGGCACGCATTGAAAATGCATTCGACATATGGAAACCGAACATATTCCCTATTTCCAGCTTTATCCAACCCGGTCTTACGGTTGAGTTCGATCCTAACGATCCACAGGCTAGTGAGGCTGCTCAACATTTCTTTGAAGCACTGAACCACCACGGATTTCGTGTGAATGGTCCCTTCCCTGAGTTGCCGTGGACTCCGAAGGAACTCCTTGTTCAGACCGTGCCACAAGCAAAACTTCGCATTGTTGTTGGTGAGCGAGACCCCGTATATCTTCCGACGGAAGAGCGGAAATGAACCTGAAGAGAAGGGAAGGGAGTCAAGTATGTAATTCCCCAAAAAAGCTGGGCAGGAATTGATTTAGAGCCTATCCGTTAATTGAGAAAGGACTGTAGCGCCGGTCTCCAGACCGGCTGTACTGGCGGCGTCCACGCCGCCAGACGTGTTCCGTGGGTCAGGAGACCCACAGGACAGCCGACCTGGAGGTCGGCGCTACGTGTTTCGCTACCTGTTTACGGATAGGCACTTATTACGGATAGGCACTTAGCCGCGGCCGGGACGCAGATGGCTCAGGTCGAGCGGCTCGGGGTCATCGTAGAAGGGGAGAACCGGCAAGCCCATGCGCAGGCCGGACCACTCTTCGGCTATCACGATGCTGTTTTGCGGATTGCCGGGCTGATAGCGGATGGAGCAGGGAAAACCGGCGCGCACTTGGGCAGGATCCACCACGTCGCGCATGCCGGTAATGTCCTGGGAGCTTTCGTAGTCCACGCCGGCGATGCGATAGCTGTAGAGGAGCATGGTGAGAGTGCGGCCATCCTCGGCCTCGACCTCGCACACGTCCAGCAGCATGCCGTCGAGGATGCGCCCGGATTGGGTGAGGAAATGGCGGCGGGCGCGCTCAATTTCGGCGGCAGTGGGACGGTTGCGCAGCACCAGCCAGCTGGCCAACCCGGCCAGAAGAGCCGCACAGGCCACGCCGGCGGCAATTTCCAATTCCTTTGCATTGAGGACAATCATTTGAGGTGGGACTCCACCCCATGGGTCCCAACTATGAGGATACCCCAGCCGCAGTCCATGGAATGCGAATAGAGTGCGACAGGTGCGCAGTTTCATGCTGCGATATACTCATGACTGCATCTTGAAGGAGTTCCGGCCAGCCGGACGCCCCATTTCCGGAGGTTTTACTTGGCTTTGGACAAAAATTCCGCAGCGGCGCAACGGCCCCGGATTCGTTCCACCACTGTTATTTGCGTGCGGCGCAACGGCCAGGTGGTGATGGCCGCCGACGGCCAGGTCACCCTGGGCGATACCGTACT